>JBOGJX010000019.1:0-26483 GCA_050745285.1 Terriglobia bacterium | reverse complement strand
AGCTAAAGCCATGCCCTTCCAGATCCCTTTTCATTCTTTGTGGGTGTCGCCAAGCGATATGAGCGACTGCTCTGAAAAGTTCGGCCAAGACCCCTCACCCGGCTCGCTATGCTCGCCACCCTCTCCTCAGGGGAGAGGGCTGGAAGGAAGCAAGGAGGTCGCGGAACGCCGCTACAACAAACAACCAAGCCGGACAGCCGACTGCGAACCATGGTAGTTCAAACCTTGGCGATGGGGATCGGGGACCCGCAATTACCGCAGAATTTAACCGGAATGGGATTGTTAAAGCCACACTGGCTGCACACGTAGGTTTCGGCAAGCTTGCTCTTCAACCGCGCGCGCCGCGCCGCCACCTCGCGTTCGATGAAGCGGTCCTCAACCGCCCCCCGCTCCAAATCCTGTGACGCCACCATCAGCCGCGCCGCTTCGGTCTTGTAACTCTCGCGCAGAGCCGCGTAGTCCTTCGCGCCAATCTTCTTGGCCTGAAACTCAAATTCCAGGTCCTGAAGGTTTTCGTAGACCACCATCCGGCGGCGCTTCAAGTCCGCAGCCGGGGTCACATCCACCGGCAAAGTCGACTTGTCTTCATCCCGCGATGACATCAAGGGATAAATCACGAAGATCGAAACGGCGACGGCTATGGCGAAAACGATGACGAGAACCATAAATCAATTTATCCATTTACTCATTGGGTCATTTGTCCTTTGTCGGTAGTCCGTTGTCCGTTGCAATATCCTGCGTGTGCCACGGACTACGACCGACCGACCACTGATAACCGACCACTGACCACAAACAATGAATCAATCTTTTGTTGTCACGGTTTTATGCATTTCCTCTTCAATAGCCGCCATGATCTTGGGATCGATTGGGGCTTCCGCCGCCGGGGTCTCGCCGCCGGAAACCTTCGCGCGCCAGCGGCGAACGATTATCAAAACAATCAGCAAACCGATGATCAAACCCACACCTGGCAAAATCCACACCGTCAGGTCAAAGCCCGCCGAAGGTGGCGAGGCCAACACGTGCACCCCATTTTGATCAACCAAGTCGGCCAGAATGCCTTTGTCGTCTTTCCCCTGCTTAATATCTTTGAGGATCAGTGTCTGCATCCCGGCCCGGCTCTGGCACTCGGACGGCAGGTGAGGACAATGATTGAGGGTGGTCACACACCCGCACATGCAATAGACCTGGCTTCCCACCTGCTCGAGCGTGGGCTTTGCCGCGGGGGACGCAGCGATGGCGCCGATTGCGAACATTCCAACGGCTAACAGCATCACAATGCGCGCCGCGATCTTGCGGTGCAGCCCTAGGCGATAACCAATACTTTTCACCCACCCGCTAAATTGCATTTCGCTCTTCCATGGCCTCCAACTGGGCCTGCCGGATCTGCGCCATCTCGCGCTCAATCCGGCTGGGAATTAGCGCAATCAATGTTCCCAGAACCATAATGATACCGCCAATCCACACCCAGATCACCAGGGGGTTCACAAAGACCTCGATCACCGCCTTGTTGGTGCCGGGGTCTTGCCCGGAGAGAACCACGTAAAGATCCTCCACCAGGGATCTGCGAATGGCCACGTGGCTGACGGGTTGTTGGCTGGCCTTGTAGAATCGCCGCTGCGGGGTCACTGTGGCGAAGGCCTTGCCATCCTTGAGCACCGTCAACACGGCGTTCTGATAGGTATAGTTCGGCGTGTCACCCCCGCTCAGGCTGTCGCATCGCAACAGGTAGTTTCCCGCCTGCATCACGTCCCCTGGCTGCATCAGGGTCTTCGAGTGCGTCTGGAAGACCAATCCCGCCAGGCCCACAAAGATCAGGACGATCCCCAGATGAATGATGTAGCCGCCGTAGCGCCGGGTATTGCGCGCCGACAGATTATAAAGAGATTGGAAGAAGCCTTCGCCCGTCCCCTTCTGTCGCGTGCGCGCCCCCTTATAAAACTCGCCGAAGATGCACACCGCCACAAAGGTTGCAAGGAACAGGCTCATCCAGGAAAACAGGTTTCTCAACCCTGCCGCAAACATGATGACGCCCACGATCGCAGCCACGGCCACAGGAACAGTAAAGTTACGCTTGAGGCTTTCGAACGAAGTCTTTCGCCAAGCCAGGAGCGGTCCGACTCCGGTCAGGAACAGGAGCATCAGGCCCATGGGAATCGCCACCTTGTTGAAGAAAGGCGGCCCCACCGTCACGGTTTGGTGCTCCACAGCCTTCGAGATGATGGGAAAAACCGTCCCCCACAACACGGCAAACACCAGAGCTAGCAGAATCCAGTTATTAAAGAGGAATCCACTCTCGCGCGAGACCACAGAATCCAGCTTGTTCTCGCTCTTCAGGAAATCAAGGCGCAGGAAGAGCAGGGTGAGCGAAACCGCCAGGACGATCCCGAGGAAGACCACAAAGTACGGGCCAATATCCGACTGCACGAACGCATGAACGGAATCAATGATGCCGCTGCGAGTGAGGAAATCGCCAAAGACGGCGAGGACAAAAGTGAGGATCACCAGCACCACGTTCCAAACCTTGAGCATTCCGCGCTTTTCCTGAACCATTACGGAGTGCAGAAAGGCCGTTCCCGCGAGCCACGGAAGCAGCGCAGCATTTTCCACCGGATCCCAAGCCCAGTAGCCTCCCCAACCCAGCACGTTGTAAGCCCAGTGCCCGCCCAGGATGAGGCCGGCGCCCAGGAACATCCACGGCACCATGGTCCAGCGGCGCGTCACGCGTATCCAATTGTCGCCCAGTTGCTTCGTCACCAGCGCCGCCATGCCGAAGGCAAACGGAATGGCCATGCCAACGTACCCCAGGTACAACATGATGGGATGAATCATCATGGAGGGGTACTGCAAGGTGGGGTTCAGGCCGTTGCCATCACGGGCCGTGAAGGGTACCAAGCCGGCCGCCGAAGACAGGGAAAGCTCGCGGAAGGGGTTGGCCACAAAAAAGGTGATGCCAGCGAAAAAAACGCCGATGCCCATCGCAAAAGCGATGACATACGGCATCAACTGGCGGTTCTTCTTGCGGTTGATGAGTACCACCAGACCGGTGTAAATCGAGAGGAGCCACGTCCAGAAAAGCAGGGAGCCTTCCTGCCCAGACCAAAGCACGGCAAACTTGTAATAAAACGGTAGATCCCGGTTGGAGTGAGTAGCAACATAAGCGTTATGAAAGTTGTTGGTCTGAAGCAGGATTTCGAGGGCGATCACCGACAAGGTGACCATCACGAAGAAGCCCAGCGTGGCGCGCTCCGCGCTGCGCGTGATCTTCAGGCTGCGCAGCTTTCCCCCGGCAGCCCCCGCTACAACCGCATAGACAGCAAACGCGATGGCCGCGATCAGCCCAACACTGCCAAACTGGTTCATTGCATCTCCCTACGTAAAAGAAGCGATCGGCTATGAGCCTTTAGCCCGGTGCACGCGCAACGCAGCCTCCAGATGCAACCACATGGGTGGCACACATACTGAGCGTCGTAATTCACGCGCACGCGGGAATGACTTTCACCAAACCTTAACAGTCGCTCATGTCGACTCGCGATGCCCACAAAGCATGAAAATTCAGTCGGAAGGGCACGGCCTCAGCCGTGCCGTCGGACCGTGCGTTTGACCTTCTTCCGCTGCGGCGATGAGCGGCTCGCCCATCGCCGCAGCGGACGATAACGAAAATGGGAAGCGCCTTGCGGCACGGCCCAATCTTAAGAAAACCGGCCATGCCCTTCCGCTCTCCTAACCGGAATTTTCGAAGCAGACCCCATGCGCCTACGCCGCACCACTTCGCATGAAAATAGCGTAAGGGAACTGCTTGCTACGCCTGAGGGCACGCCATGGCGTGCCCCTACAAAGAACGTCCCAACCCATATATTTTCAGCAGGTCGTTTGGCTATTTCCATAGCACTTGTGTGGCATGGCGCGGCTAAGGCATCGATCCGGTGGTAGGGGCCCTCAACCCGCGCATCCGGGCCATATTCCGGCCCTTCGGACCCGGAGGCGCGGCCTTATATTTCGACGCGCACTTCGCCTGCACATGCACGGCCCGGAACGTTCCGTCTGGCTGGTAGCTTCCCTGGATGATCGCTTGTGCGCCGTCCTTGAACGTGTCAGGGAGCGTTTCCGTGCCCACATAGACCACGGGAATCGACTCGCTGTTCTGCGATAGGCGGAACGACAAAGCTTCACCTTTCCGCGTGATTGACCCGGCGGCGATCACCCCTCCCACGCGGATGTGCTGGTGGGTTACCTTGCCGCTCAGGAGTTCGCTGACCGTAACGTAATAGCTCTTGCTCTGCTGGAAGCCCGAGACGGCTTCCCACATGGCGATAATTATTATGATTGCAATGCCAATGCCGAACTTCCAGCGCCGATTTCCCATGGTCTCCACTTCCCTGCAGGACAAATTTAACTAAACCTGAATTGTGCACCCTGCGCGCCGGGGAGTCAATCCGATTTGCCAGGCCCCAATCCGTCGGCAACGAGAAAACCTGCGTGGAGGGGAGACGAGCAACGCGAGGGCGGGCCGCCCGGACGTGGGTCTGCGGTTGCGGAAGCGCCAGGGGGAGTTGTTCGGCGACGGCACGGTGGTGAAGCACTTCGCAGTGGTCAGCAACAGGTGGGGTTGACCCCGGCGAAATGGAGTCCCCTGCTCAGAACCCCCGGCGGAGGTGAGACCGGCGGCCTAAAAGGCTGATCTTTACCCCTGCTTCGTACTCAGACCCGCTCGGTCCGGCGGTCAAGCCCAGGTCGCGAAGCCTGCAAATAGCTTTCGGCGGCGCCCGGTATCGCTGCCGACGGATTGGAGGCTTTACAGAGCGCTTGCATTTTCTGGTTTTGGATTATAGTATGATAGGTTTCGGCGCTGGCGTAGCTCAGTTGGTAGAGCATCTGATTTGTAATCAGAGGGTCGGGGGTTCAAATCCCTTCGCCAGCTCCATCCATCTCCGGCCCGCCATTACCTGCTTAGGGGTGAGGTCAGCCGGGAGAGAGCGCAGTGAAGGCCGGGATCAGCTTGCGGCCGATTGGCGCAGAGTTGGACAGGTGGCTGAGCGGTCAAAAGCAGCAGACTGTAAATCTGCCGGCCCATGTGGCCTACGGAGGTTCGAACCCTCCCCTGTCCACCAGAAAAGCAGAGACCAGAGATGAGAGACAAGGGACAAGACGATGGGCTGCTATCTCCGTGCTTATCTCTCGCCACTTGCCTCTCGCCTCTATAGTCAAGGGCGGGAGTAACTCAGTGGTAGAGTCACAGCCTTCCAAGCTGTTGGTCGCGGGTTCGATTCCCGTCTCCCGCTCCAAAGAGCTTTCAGCTATCAGCAGTCGGCTTTCAGCAAGAACAATGTGACGGATTGCTGTTTGCTGAAAGCCGACTGCTGATAGCTTCTTTATGTGGGCCGATGTAGCTCAGTTGGTAGAGCACGTCCTTGGTAAGGACGGGGTCAGCGGTTCAATTCCGCTCATCGGCTCCAGAATTTAGTTTTTGATTGAACTGGCCCAAACCGCTGCTGGAACGCGGCGGGGACCATCGTCCGAGCATCTCGTTAACCTCGCGCAAATCGAAGGCAAAGGAGAAAACCCGTGGCAAACAAAGTGAAACCCATCCCGGAGGGGTACCACACGGCGACGCCGTACCTGATTGTGAAGGGCGCGGCCAACGCCATCGAGTTTTACAAGAAAGCGTTCGGGGCCACGGAATTGGTGCGCATGGCGCATCCGAACGGCACGATTGGCCATGCCGAGATCAAAATCGGCGACTCGATCATCATGCTCGCCGACGAGGTTTCTGAAATGGGGTATCGTAGTCCTCAGTCGCTCGGCGGATCGCCGGTAACGATTCTTCTTTATGTCGAGGATGTGGACGCAGTTTTTAATCAAGCCGTTGCTGCTGGAGCGAAGGTGCAGAGGCCGGTGCAGGACCAGTTTTATGGCGACCGGACGGGCGGCGCGACGGATCCCTTTGGGCACGCTTGGTACATTTCAACCCATACAGAAGATGTTGCGCCCGAGGAAATGCAGAAGCGAGCCGCGGCTGCGGCCGCGGGTGCAAACAAAGGGAAGGAGCAGTGACCCGCCAGCTTACGACGTCTAGCGGTTCAATCCCGCTCATCGGCTCCAGAATTTGACAATACAGTGATGTAGTACGATTCTCATCCAGTGTTGCCGGCCAGATCGCGTGGTCGCTACGTTTTGGGAGGGTCCATGGCAGCACAGGTAGTTGTTTCGGAGGGCGTCACCCGCCGTTCTTTAATGGATGCCGGCCGCAGTTTTACTTTCGGACGACGGACGTGACGGGGTGGCGAAGCTGCCGGAGGGAACAGAGATGGTGATGCCGGGGGACAATGTGACGATGGAGATCGAGTTGATCACGACGATCGCGATGGAGAAGGGGTGGCGGTTTGCCATCCGGGAAGGCGGACACACGGTGGGCGCGGGTACCGTCACCGAGGTGGTCCAGTAGTGTAAAACCGTTGATTATGCTTGGGTTATGGAGGCAAGCTCATCGCTCCTTGGGAGTGCGGGTGATCGTTTGCCCTTTTGGTATAAAAAATGCTTCCCGTTGTTATAAATTCTGCTATAATCCTTTGAGGAGATTTATGGATCGGGGTGTTGTTGCTAACTCGCAGGATTGCCGCAGCGAAAATGGCCGCGGAAGGTGAACCGCGCGCAGTTTTATTCCAGTAGATTCCCAATGCGAAGGAGCCGGGTAGGTTTTCAGGGAAACGGGCTGTTGGGCCCGCTGTGATTCTTATGCGCGAAATCATCACATTGCAGTGCTCTGAATGCAAGAATCGCAACTATACGAGCACTAAGAACAAGAAGAAAAATCAGGATCGGCTGGAGCTCAAGAAATTCTGTTCTTCTTGCCGCCACCACACTCCGCACAAAGAAGTGAAGTAGTCGTCGATGCAATTCGGATGTGGTTCGGCGCACTGGGCCTTTCTGTAAAGGCTGGGCATGGCACGGAAGCAGGAAAGGTCCGGCACGGGTGCAGGGGCGTAAGTTTAACGGCTAGACTGCCGGTCTCCAAAACCGGACGTGGGGGTTCGAATCCCTCCGCCCCTGCCAAGCAGGGATTCTATCGGGCGCCGCTTCTTCATGGATTACGAACGCAGTCTTCAAGGTCAACGAGCCAACCATGGCAGATGAAATTAAGATTCAGCGGCCTCTATGGCAAAGGCTGTTTGATTACTATCGGGAAGTCAAGGTCGAGATGAGGCGTGTGACGTGGCCCGGCAAGCAGGAAGTTTACGGGACCACGATTATGGTGCTCGCCACGACGTTTGCGTTTGCCGCATTCTTTTTCCTATGCGATGAGACTTTTCGGAACTTGGTTGGGAAGGTGCTAAATTATCTAAATCATCGCGCCGCGTAAAGCCGCATAAGGATCGAGGGGGGGATTTCCCGCAGGGTTCCGGCCCGACTTTCAGAATTAAGAACGCCGCTCATGTCGAAGAATTGGTACATCATTCATTGTTACTCCGGATTTGAAAAAAAAGTCGCGGAGGCGCTCAAAAGCCGGGTGGAAGCCGCCGGTCTAGGTGAGCGGGTTGGTGAAGTCCTTGTCCCCAGCGAGGACGTGGTTGAGATGCGAGCCGGCAAGAAGGTGGTGGCGCCCAAGCTCTTCTACCCAGGCTACGTTTTGGTGGAAATGGATCTTGACAACGAGACGTGGCACTTGGTGCGTTTCACGGATCGCGTGACGGGCTTTGTAGGTTCGGGCCAGATGCCGAGTCCTTTGACCCGCGAAGAAGTTGACCGCATTGTCCACAAGGTTGAGGTGGCGTCGGAGCATCCCAAGCCAAAGCTCAAGTTTGAAAAGGGTGAGAGCGTCAAGATTAATGAGGGGCCATTTAAGGATTTTATTGGTCTTGTGGATGAGATTAATGATGATCGCTCGACGCTTCGCGTGATGGTTACGATATTTGGGCGCGCAACCCCGGTGGAGTTGGATTTTTATCAGGTCGAAAGAGGGTAGTGCGAATTTCAAATTTCAAATTTGAGATTTGAGATTTTCTGGTTTCGAGGATGTGAAATGGCGAAAAAAGTTCAGGCGATGATCAAGCTTCAAATTCCTGCGGGGAAGGCCACGCCGGCCCCACCCGTCGGTCCTGCGCTCGGCCAGCACGGCGTGAACATCATGGAGTTCTGCAAGACTTTCAATGCCAAGACCTCAGCGAAGGATCAGGAAGGGCTGATTATTCCGGTGGTGATTACGGTCTACCATGACCGCACGTTCACCTTTATCACCAAGACGCCTCCGGCTGCAATATTGCTCAAGCGCGTCGCGGGAATTGCCAAGGGGTCGGGTGAGCCGAACAAGAATAAGGTGGCCAAGGTGACGGAAAAGCAGGTGGAAGAGATTGCCCGGGCCAAGATGCAGGATTTGAATACAAGGGACCTTGCCGCCGCGATGTCGACCGTCCGGGGCACGGCGCGCAGCATGGGGATTGAGATTACTTCCTGATACGAGCGCGATTTGTGATGTTTACGGGCGCTCTGTGAATAAGAACTCTCACCCGGCCTTCGGCCACCCTCTCCCGAAGGGCGAGGGCTGGAGAATCTGGCAGTCTCTGTAATATTTGTGAGTGCACGGGCAAAGGAGTGGCGCGTTGGGAAAGAAATACGAGCAAGCCGCTAAGTTGGTAGACAAGCCGGCCTATACATTGGCGGACGCGATGCCACTAGTCAAGAAAACCTCTTTCGTCAAATTCGACGAGACGGTGGAAGTGTCTATGCGTCTGGGTGTTGATCCCAAGCACGCGGACCAGATGGTGCGCGGCACAGTGGTGTTACCCCACGGGCTGGGAAAAACCGTGCGCGTTGTCGTGATCGGATCCGGCGACAAGGTGCGCGAAGGGCGCGAAGCGGGGGCAGACGAAGTGGGCGGCGACGACCTGGTTCAGAGAATCCAGGGTGGATGGTTGGATTTTGACGCCGTGGTGGCCACCCCGGACATGATGAAGTCCGTGGGCCGCCTGGGCAAGGTGCTGGGGCCGCGAGGCTTGATGCCGAATCCGAAAACGGGCACCGTGACCCTCGACGTGGCCAAGGCGGTGAGAGAGGTGAAAGCGGGCAAGGTGGAGTTCCGGGTGGATAAAACTGGAATCATCCATTGTCCGGTCGGCAAAGTATCGTTCTTGCCGGAGAAGCTGGCTGAGAACGCCCATGCGCTGATTTCAAGTGTGCTCAAGGCGAAACCGGCCACCGCCAAGGGACGCTACGTGAAGAGTATTGTAATTTCGTCCACGATGGGACCAGCCGTCCCCATCGACCTGGCTTCGGTAGAAGCCGCTTAGCCAAGGCGTTTTTCGAGGAAGCGACCGATGAAAAAGGACGTCAAACAGCAGAAAGCTGAAGATCTCCGCGAGGAATTGAAGAGGGCGAAGTCGGTGATCCTCTCGGGTTTCGAGGGGATCAAGGTGAGCCAGGACTTTGAGCTCCGGCGCAAGCTTGAGGACGCTGGGGCTAAATATCGCGTGGTGAAGAATAGCATCATTGAGCGTGCCGTGCAGGGCACGCCGGCAGAGCAGGCGGCTACGGGATTGCGTGGAACGACCTCTCTTGCGTTTACGGAAGCGGACCCGGTGGCTCTGGCCAAGGCAATTTCGGCCTATGCCAAGGAAAACGCCGTGCTGGTATTTAAGTCTGGCGTGATCGAAGGACGCGTGATTGACCTCAGCGAGCTGAATTTCATCGCGTCGCTGCCATCGCGCGAGGCGCTGTTTGCCAAGGTCCTTTTCCTGATTAATTCGCCCGCCCAACGCGTGGCTTCTGTAATATCGGCGGTGGGCCGCAATCTGGCCGTGGTGATTCAGCAGGCGGTCCAGGAGAAAAAGTTTAAGGAAACGGCCAGCAATTAAGGCCGATCATTTACTGAGTTCGGTTTAGCAGTCAAAAGGGCACGGTTTCAACCGTGCCGTTGGAGCGCGCCCTTAATTTTTGTCTTGCCTGCCGGGTCGTTCTAACGGGCCGCTCGGCAGGCAAGACAGGTGGAATTGGAAAACGCAAGCTTTCGGCGGGGTTGAAACCCCGCCCTCCTGCTTGCGGGCATGAAGTTGAAATTTCAGGAGGAAACGAGACGATGTCAGAACGGGTGCAGAAGATAGTCGAGCAGGTAAAAGAATTGAATCTCATGGAGGCGGCTGAGCTGGTGAAGGCCCTCGAAGAGGCCCTTGGTGTCAGCGCAGCGGCTGCGGCTCCGGTGGCGGCGGCGGGCGCGGCGGCTCCTGCGGGCGGCGCGGCGGCGGAAGAGAAAACGGAGTTCTCGGTGGTGCTGACGGCGGTTGGCTCAAACAAAATCAACGTCATTAAGGCGGTCCGCGAGGTCACCAGCCTCGGCCTGAAAGAGGCGAAGGACCTGGTGGATGGGGCGCCAAAGGCGATTAAAGAAGGCGTCAACAAGGAAGAAGCCGAGACTATCAAGAAGAAGTTCACTGAGGCCGGCGCCACGGTCGAAGTGAAGTAACTCTCGCGTCTAATACGAACGCGATTTATGATGTTACGTTTCCGGGCGTTCTGTAAATAAAAACCCTCACCCGGCCTTCGGCCACCCTCTCCCGAAGGGAGAGGGCTGGAGAAGTCAGCGTTTTTTGTAACATTCCTGAATGCGTTGGTATTAGGTATCCAGGCTGGCCCCGTGGTTATTCCGCGCGGCCCATGATTTCCTCGCGTGAGGCGGCTCTCCATAATCAGGAGAGAGGGGCGCGTCTGCGGCACGACCATCACGTGGGGCAAGCTGTTGCATCCTCAGCGGTGCGCTCTGCATCCTATCTCTGTAGAGGCGTGTTTCGTCATCGCACAAGTATTTCTAAAAAATTCACAGCAAGGAGATAAAGGGATGCCTAACGGCCGCAACGGCGCGTCGCGTCATCGTGTTAGTTTCTCCAAAATCCCTACCGTCATTCCTATCCCCAATCTGATCGAAGTGCAACGGAGGTCTTACGAGCGCTTTCTGCAAATGAACCTTCTGCCCTCCGAGCGCGAGGATACGGGTCTCCAGGCAGTGTTTAACTCTGTCTTTCCCATTACCGACTTCCGCGGCGTCTCACAGCTCGATTTCGTCGACTATTCCATCGGCAACTGGGAATGCAAGTGCGGAAGCCTGCGGGGCCTGCACCACCTGCGGAGCACGTGCAAGAACTGCGGCCACACCGTAATTACGGACCCGTTCAAGGCGGGAGAGGTGCTCTGCACGCGTTGCGGCACCTTCAACGAGAACGTGGTGACGTTTTGCAATAAGTGCGGCGACCCCGTGGCCCTGCAACTGAAATACGACGTCACCGAATGCCAGGAGCGCGGCATGACCTTTGCGGCGCCCCTCAAGGTAACGATCCGCCTTACTCTCTACGATAAGGACAGCGAGACCGGACAGAAGAGCATCCGCGACATCAAGGAGCAGGAAGTCTACTTCGGTGAAATTCCGCTGATGACGGAAAACGGCACGTTTGTCATTAACGGGACGGAGCGCGTGATCGTCAGCCAGTTGCATCGCTCTCCCGGAGTCTTTTTCGAGTCCACGACGCAAAAGACCTATTTCCTGGGCAAAATTATCCCTTATCGCGGGTCATGGGTCGAGTTTGAGTACGACAGCAAGAACGTTCTCTACGTTCGCATTGACCGCAAGCGCAAGTTTCTGGCGACGATATTCCTTCGCGGGCTAGGCCTGAAAACCAACGGCGAGATCATCAAGGCCTTTTATCAGTTTTCCCGCGTGGAGATCAAAGACGGAAAGCTGTTCATGGAAGTCTCGGAAAACCTTATTGGTTGCCGCCTGACAAAGGGTATTGAGCACTCCAGGGGCAGTGGAGTTATTGTTCACGCGGGCAAGAAGGTTACGCCGTCGCTGCTGCGGGAGATTCAGAAAGCTAAGATCACGCAGGCGGAGGTGGCGCCGCAGGATATCGAGGGCGCTTACGCCGCGGCCGACCTGGTGGATACTGGCACGGGCGAGGTGCTGGTCGAAGCAAACAACGAGTTGACGCCGGGCATTCTCGGCACGGTTTTTGAGGCTGGGATTCCTGAAATAGAGATCTTCTTCCCCGAGCGCGATGACACGGGCGTGGTGATCGGTCAGACGCTGAAGCGCGATACGTTGAAGACCCCCCAGGAGGCGCTGATCGAGCTCTACCGCAAAATGCGGCCTGGCGATCCTCCGACTCTCGAAACCGCGACATCGCTTTTCAACGGCATGTTCTTCGACCCGCGCAAATACGACTTTTCGCGCGTGGGCCGGTTAAAGTTCAACATTAAGCTCGGTTACTATACGCGGCTAAAGGCGCGGATTGACGGCAAGGCCACGTCTTTTGACCTCGATGAGCCCCGAAACCTGCCGGCGTCGAACTTTTACCTTGTCATTGATCACGAAAAGATTTATGTGGGCCAGCGCCAAGGCATCACGTGTTCCGAAGTGGTTCGCGGATGCGAGGGAACGCTCGCCACGGATCATTCGGAAGGGTCTCCGGTGCAATTGCCGCTCGACAAGCGGACGCTCGACCCGGAAGACTTTTATTCCTGCATTCGCTACCTCTTGAAACTGCGAAAGAACCCCGGCGGCAGCTACTCGGTGGACGACATCTACCATCTAGGCAACCGCCGCGTGCGGGCGGTGGGCGAGCTGCTCGAGAACCAGTTCCGCATCGGCCTTGTGCGCATGGAGCGGGCGATTAAGGAAAAGATGTCCGTCTATCAGGAGATGTCGACGGCCATGCCGCACGATCTGATCAACGCCAAGCCCGTGATGGCGGCTATCCGTGAGTTCTTTGGCTCGTCGCAGCTCTCGCAGTTCATGGATCAAACGAACCCGCTTTCGGAGATTACTCACAAGCGGCGGCTTTCCGCCCTCGGTCCGGGCGGCCTTTCGCGCGAGCGCGCCGGGTTTGAAGTGCGTGACGTGCACCCCACGCATTACGGCCGCCTCTGCCCGATTGAGACGCCGGAAGGCCCGAACATCGGCCTGATCTCATCGCTCTCTTGCTACGCCCGCATCAACGAATACGGCTTCATCGAGAGCCCTTACCGCAAGGTGCGCGGCGGCGTGATCGTCGACTACGCCACCATCCTGCACGGCGGCGATGGTCCGTGGCGCGTGGGCGAGCACGTGGAACTTAAGGAAGTGCGGAAGGTTTCGGAAGAGCTGCGGGAAAAGCGGCGCAAGGGTGTGGAATACGAGCCCTACTCGTTCTATCTTTCCGCCTGGGAAGAGGACCAGCACATCATCGCGCAGGCAAACGTGGCTGTGGATGAGAAGGGCCGGGTGGTTAACGAGCTTATCAATGCCCGGCAGGCGGGAAACTTTGTCCTGGTGCGGCGCGAGAACGTGGATTACATCGATGTCAGCCCCAAGCAACTGGTGAGCGTGGCGGCGTCGCTGATTCCGTTCCTCGAAAACGACGACGCGAACCGGGCCCTGATGGGATCGAATATGCAGAGGCAATCCGTGCCCCTGCTTCGCGCCCAGGCGCCGCTTGTTGGCACCGGGATGGAGGAAGTTACCGCGCGCGATTCCGGAGCGGTGGTTCTCTGTAAGCGCGACGGCGTGGTGGATAGCGTGGATAGCGAGCGTATTATCGTCCGAGTGGAAGGTACAGGACACAGCGGCCACCTCTCCCGCGAGGTGGGCGCGGACATCTATCAGTTGATTAAATTCCGCCGCTCAAACCAGAACACCTGCATTAATCAAAAGCCCGTGGTGAAGAAGGGCCAGAAGGTGAAGGCGGGGCATGTGCTTGCCGATGGCCCCTGCACCGAGGGCGGCGAGTTGGCTCTTGGGCGCAACATCCTGGTGGCTTTCATGCCGTGGCGCGGATACAACTACGAAGACGCCATCCTGGTCAGCGAAAAGCTGGTGAAGGAGGATTCCTATACCTCCATTCATATTGAGGAGTTCGAAATTGAGGCGCGGGACACAAAGCTCGGGCCCGAGGAGGTCACGCGCGATATTCCCAACGTCTCCGAGTCCCTGCTCAAGGATCTCGACGAAAGTGGCGTGATCCGCATCGGCGCTTACGTTGTGCCGGGAGACATCCTGGTTGGCAAGGTAACGCCTAAGGGCGAAACGCAACTCACACCGGAAGAAAAGCTGCTGCGGGCGATCTTCGGCGAAAAAGCCGGGGAAGTTCGCGACGCCTCGCTCACGTGCCCTCCGGGCATCGAAGGCATTGTGGTCGACGTGAAGATCTTCTCGCGCAAAGGCGCCGAGAAAGACGAGCGGGCAAGGTCGATCGAATCCGGGGAAGTGGAGCGGTTGGAAAAGAACCTGAATGACGAGATCCGTATCCTGAATACCGAGCGCGTGGAACGGCTTGCGGCGCTGCTTGAGGGCGAAAGCCTGCTGGCGGACTTGCACGACGAGAAGACAAACAAGCGCCTGCTTTCAAAAGGCGCTGAGCTCGACCGCGAATCGCTCGGCCGGATTACCACGCGCAACCTGAAGCGCATCAAGATCGCCAAGAAGGACCCCACGCTTCTCGAAAAGATGGACGAAATCGAGGAGATGACTTCGCGGCAGATTGATATTCTCCGCAAGATCACCGACGAAAAGGTGGCGAAGCTCAAGAAGGGTGACGAGCTACCGCCCGGCGTGATCAAGCTGGTGAAGTGCTATATCGCCATGAAGCGCAAGCTTTCCGTCGGCGACAAGATGGCAGGCCGCCACGGTAATAAAGGGGTGATCGCGCGCATCCTGCCCGAGGAAGATATGCCGTACCTTCCCGACGGCAGCCCCGTGGAAGTGGTGCTGAATCCGCTGGGCGTTCCTTCCCGTATGAACGTGGGACAGATCCTCGAAACCCACCTGGGATGGGCGGCCAAAGAGCTTGGCACGAAATTGACGGCCATGCTGAGCGAGGGAAACCGGGCGGAGCTGGCGCGCAAGGAATTGAAGGGAATCTTGCGCGGCGCCGCGATCCAGATTGACGATTTAGATGACGAAGAGGTGCTGGACTTTGCGCGAACGTACAAGAACGGCGTTCCGTTCGCGACGCCGGTCTTTGATGGGGCCACCGAAAAGAACATCAAGGAATATTTGGACAAGGCGGGCCTGCCTCATTCCGGCAAGATCGCGCTGTATGACGGCATGACCGGCGAGAAGTTTGATCAGTTGGTGACGGTGGGTTATATCTACGTGCTGAAGCTGTCCCACTTGGTGGACGACAAGATTCACGCGCGTTCCATCGGGCCCTACTCTCTCATCACCCAACAGCCGCTCGGCGGCAAGGCGCAGTTCGGCGGTCAGCGCTTCGGGGAAATGGAAGTTTGGGCGCTCGAAGCTTACGGCGCGGCGCATATCCTGCAGGAACTACTGACCGCCAAGTCCGATGACGTTTACGGGCGCGCCAAGATTTATGAGGCCATCGTCAAAGGTGAGGCGGCCATCGAGCCCGGCGTTCCGGAATCGTTCAACGTTCTGGTGCGCGAGCTGCAAAGCCTCGGGTTGGACGTCGAGCTCATTAAGAAGCCGAAGGAACAGCCCGAACTCGTTCCAGTGTCCGGAGAGTAGCGGGGGTCAGCTTACTGGATTTGCGAAACTTGATGCGGACAAGTCAAGTTTTCAAGCGCAGGAGGGCGGGGTTTTAACCCCGCCGTGGGATTCGAAACCGGAACGCGGGCTTTAGTCCCTGAAGCCAATCTCAGGGTATCCCCGAACCCACAACTGGCTTCAGCGGCTCAAGCCGTCCCGGCCTGCGCGATGAGACGGCGGGGTTAAAACCCCGCCCTTCCGATCTACGTAGCGAGAAATCCGAACTCGTTGGGCGTCGGGTGTTGTGGCGCTAACCGCCATGCCGCTGGACGCAATTTTTCATGAATCTCCTTCCTCAGGAGGCGCACATTGTTCCGCAGCAGCCCTTACGACCGAGTCAGCTTAATAGGTGAATTTGACAACATCCGCGTGAGCCTTGCTTCGCCGGAAAAAATCCGGTCCTGGTCACACGGCGAGGTCACAAAGCCGGAAACGATCAACTACCGCACCTTTAAGCCGGAGCGGGATGGTCTTTTCTGCGCGCGCATCTTTGGCCCCGTCACCGACTGGGAGTGCCTCTGCGGCAAGTATAAGCGCATGAAGCACCGCGGCGTGATCTGCGATAAATGCGGGGTGGAGGTGACGCTTTCCAAGGTCCGGCGGGAACGCCTGGGTCATATCGAGCTTGCGTCCCCCTGTTCCCACGTGTGGTTTTTTAAAGGGTTACCCAGCCGTATTGGACATCTGCTGGATATCTCTCTCCGCGATCTTGAGCGCATCCTCTATTTTGAAAGCTACGTCGTGATCGAGCCCGGCGAAGCCCCGCTCAAGGAGAAGGAAATCCTCAATGAGGAGCGCTACCGGCAGCTTCAGCAGGAATATCCCGGCAAGTTCCGCGCCGGAATGGGCGCGGAGGCGATCAAGGAACTTCTGAAGCGCGTGGAGGTGGACACGCTCTCCGAAGAGATGCGCGCCAAGATGAAGGGCGATCCTTCTGCCCAAAAGCGCGTGAAGTACGCGAAACGGCTGAAGGTGGTGGAGGCGTTCCGCAAGTCGGGGAACAAGCCGGAGTGGATGATTATGGACGTGATCCCCGTCATTCCGCCGGAGCTTCGTCCGCTAGTGCCCCTCGATGGCGGCCGCTTTGCCACATCCGACCTGAATGACCTTTACCGCCGCGTGATTAACCGCAACAACCGGTTGAAGAAGCTGATGGAGTTGCACGCGCCGGACGTCATCATTCGCAATGAAAAACGCATGCTTCAGGAAGCGGTGGACGCTCTGTTTGATAACGGGCGCCGCGGCCGCATTCTGCGCGGCACCAACAACCGCCCCCTGAAGTCCCTCTCGGACACGCTCAAGGGCAAGCAAGGCCGCTTCCGCCAAAACCTGCTCGGCAAGCGCGTGGACTATTCCGGCCGGTCCGTGATCGTCGTGGGACCGGAGTTGAAGCTCCACCAGTGCGGCTTGCCCAAGAAGATGGCCCTCGAGCTTTTCAAGCCATTCATCTATCACAAGCTTGAGCAGACCGGCCAGTGCGCCACGATTAAGGCCGCCAAAGAAATGGTGGAGCGCCAGGAGCCGATAGTGTGGGACATCCTTGAGGAAGTCATCCGTGACCATCCGGTGATGCTTAACCGCGCTCCCACGCTGCACCGGCTGGGCATCCAGGCGTTTGAGCCAGTCCTCGTGGAAGGCAAGGCCATCAAGATTCACCCGCTGGTTTGCACCGCGTTCAACGCGGACTTCGACGGCGACCAGATGGCCGTGCACATCCCTCTCTCTCCGGAATCGCAGATTGAGGCTTCGGTGCTGATGCTCTCCTCGCGGAATATCCTTTCGCCCGCCAACGGCGCACCGCTCGCGATTCCCACCCAGGACATCGTGCTCGGCATCTACTACCTCACGAAGGAGCGCAAGGGCAGCCGCGGCGAGGGCCGTACTTTTGCGACTCCCGAGGACGTCCTGCTTGCGCTCGAGGCGAAAGAAGTGGAAACGCTCTCGCGCGTGCGGCTACGCTATACCGGACGCGTGATTGATCTGGCGAATGCGTATGATGACCAGGACGTGCTCCACACCGAGCCCATCACGGTAAAGAACCAGTTTATTGAAACCACGGTGGGCCGGGTGATCCTGAACGACCACTTGCCGAAAGGCATGCCATTCATCAACGGGTTGCTCCGCAAAAAAGGTTTGGGCGCTTTGGTCAACTACTGCTACCTGCGCTTTGGCCTCGAAACCACCGTCCAGATGCTGGATGAGGTCAAAGACCTCGGGTTCCTGAGCGCGACCAAGGCGGGTATTTCCATCGGTATTGATGATCTTGTGGTGCCGAAAAGCAAGCCCCATCTGGTGGCTGAGGCCGAAAAGGAAGTTATCGAAGTCGAGAAGCAATATCAGGACGGCGCCATCACCCACGGCGAGCGCTATAACAAAGTGATCGCCATCTGGTCGAACGTTACGGACCGGGTTGCGGATGAAATGTTCCAGACGCTCGAGACGCAGGATAAATCGGGAGAGATGAACCCGATCTTCATCATGGCCAATTCCGGCGCGCGCGGCTCCAAGCAGCAGATCCGGCAGCTTTCGGGGATGCGCGGCTTAATGGCCAAGCCTTCGGGTGAGATCATCGAGACCCCCATCACGGCAAATTTCCGCGAAGGCCTCAACGTGCTGCAGTACTTCATCTCAACGCACGGCGCGCGAAAGGGCTTGGCGGATACGGCGCTGAAGACGGCTGATTCCGGGTACCTGACGCGCCGTCTTGTGGACGTGGCGCAGGACGTCATTATTTCTAATTTTGACTGTGGCACGGTGGACGGGATCTTCGTCGAGCCGATTGTTGAAGCCGGCGAGGTGGTTGAGCCTTTGCGCGACCGCATCGTGGGCCGCGTTTCCCTCGAGCAGATCAAGGATTACGAGGGCAGCGTGATCGTGGACGTGAACCAGGAAATCAACGAAGACCTTGCGGCGGCGATCCAGGCGGCGGGCATCGAGCGCGTGAAGATTCGCTCCGTGCTCACCTGTGAGGCGCGGCGCGGCGTTTGCGTACGCTGCTACGGCCGCAACCTCGCCTCCGGGAAGCTCGCCGAGATGGGTGAGGCGGTAGGCGTGATCGCGGCGCAATCCATCGGCGAGCCTGGAACGCAGCTTACCATGCGGACGTTCCACATCGGCGGCGCCGCCAGCCGCGTGAGCGAGCAGTCAGCCCTGGAGGTGAGGAACAATGGGTTCCTCAAGTTCCTCGGGTTGACCGTGGTCAAGAACCGCGACGGCGACTATGTGGTGATGAATCGTAACGGGTTCGTGGCCATTGTCGACGACAAGGCTCGGGAGCGGGAGCGGCATTCCGTGGTTTACGGGGCCAAGATCAAGGCTGCCGATGGCTCGCCCGTGAAGCCGGGCGACACCATCGTCGAATGGGATCCTTACACGTTCTCGATCCTTACTGAAGTGGGTGGCACGGTCCAGTTCAAGGACCTCGAGCAAGGCGTGACGTTCCGTGAGGAAGTCGACGAAGTGACCGGGCTCTCCCGCTGGGTGGTGACTGATTCTCCGGATGAGAAGCTGCAGCCGCAACTCGTGATCCGCAACGAGAAAAAGGGGGTTAAGAAATATCTGCTGCCCTCCCGCTCGCACTTAATGGTCCAGGAAGACGATCAGGTGAGCCCGGGCGACGTGCTGGCCAAGATTCCGCGCGAGACCACCAAGACCAAGGACATCACGGGCGGCTTGCCGCGCGTGGTGGAATTGTTCGAGGCCCGCCGCCCGCATGAGACCGCGGTGATTTCGGAAATTGACGGCATTGTGAGGTATGGCGAGGTCGCCAAGGGACAACGGAAGATCCTTGTGGTCCCGGCCAAGGGCGAGCCGAAAGAATATCTGCTGCCTCGCGGCGTTCACGTCTCAGTTCAGGAAGGCGAGCACGTTGAGGCGGGTGAGCCTTTGATGGATGGGCCGAGGAACCCGCATGACATCCTCGCGGTCCTCGGCGAGAAGGAGCTGCAGAATTACCTGGTGAATGAGATTCAGGAAGTTTACCGGCTGCAGGGTGTCAACATCAACGACAAGCATATCGAAGTGATTGCCCGCCAGATGATGCGGTGGGTAAAGGTCGAAGACGTGGGTGACACGGAGTTCCTGCTGGACGAGCACGTGGACAAGTTCAGGTTCCGGGAGGAGAACGACGGCGTCGCGGCCCACGGCGGCAAGCCCGCCACTGGCAGGCCATTGCTGCTCGGCATCACCAAGGCCTCGCTCTCAACGGACTCCTTTATCTCCGCGGCTTCGTTCCAGGAGACGACCCGGGTCCTCACCGAGGCGGCTATCCGGGGCGCCGTGGATCAGCTCCGCGGCCTGAAGGAGAACGTCATTATGGGCCGCCTTATTCCGGCGGGTACGGGGCTCGAGTACTATCGCAATTTCCGCTTGTTGACCGAGGTCGAGCCTCCGGAGCCTGAGCTTCCGGCGGAAGAGGCCGAGGTGGTACTCGAGGCGGAGATTCCTCCGGCGCCCGCCGTGGCCAGCGAGCTCGCGGATGAGGATCAGGCGAGCACGTAATAGGGAAATCATCGCCGCAGCGCGAGACAGTCAAGTGCGGTTTCGTAGCGGCATGGCTAAAGCCATGCCCTTCCGGTCTCATTTTCATGCTTTGTGGGTGTCGCAATGCGACGTGACCAACTGCTAATCCAAAAGGGGAGTTTGGCTATTCTCGCGCCGCCCGGCGCACCAGCGCTTGAGAAGAGGCAGCGAGTCCACAAGATACTGGAACCAGGGCCATTTCGCCGCTGCCATCCTTTTCCGGATTGCCGACCAGCGAACCTAGTTGTTCCTTCAGGAACTCGAGGCGCCTGCTTTTCGAGCTGAAGTCCACCGTGATCAAGTCGCCCAAGGCAATCTGCTGCGTGGCAATCAAGTTCGAAAGCGGAAAGACCAGGTGGCGTTCAATTGCCCGCTTCAGATGGCGGGCGCCGGACTTGGTGTCCGTGCCCTCGCGCAAGAGGAATCTGCGCGCTTCCGGCGTGCACTTGAAAGCAAATTGGGCGCCTCCGGCTGAAGCCATGACGCGCTCCTGTACGTGATCGAGCTCGATATCGAGGATTCGGCTCAAGTGCGCCGGCGAAAGCATGCGGAAAACAATGACCCGGTCGATCCGGTTCATGAACTCCGGCGAGAATTTACGCCGTGCCGCCTCGCTGGCCGTGCGGTAGATTTTCTGGTCGATTCCCGTGTTGTCCTCTCCCATCCCTGGTGAAAATCCCAAGCCATGCGTCATGAGCCGGGTCATTTCCTGAGACCCCAGATTCGAGGTCATGAAGATCATCGAGTGCGAGAAGTCCACCCGCCGGTTGTCCCCCAGCGTCAGCGTCGCCTTATCCAGAATGCCCAGCAGAAGCTGCCAGAGCGCGTCGCTAGCCTTCTCGATTTCGTCAAAAAGAACCAGCGAGAGCTTCAGCTTGTCCGTATAGTGCTCTTCAAGAGCTTCCTGTGTGATCAGAGGAGTGGTCTCGCGATGGCCCAGATATCCCGGAGGAGAGCCGATCAGCTTGGCGATTTCGTGGCTATGCTGGAACTCAGCGCAGTCCACTTTGAGGACGGCATTGGCGGAGCCAAGCAGCACCTCGGCCGCCGCCTCGACCAGTCGCGTCTTGCCGGACCCGGTGGGACCCAGCAGCAGCAGATTGACGATCGGCCGCCCTGCAGCGCCCAACCCCGCCAGATGCACCTGGTAGACGCGGCCGAGCTGGCGGATGGCGCGCTCCTGCCCCACAATCCGCTTTCTCAGCGCGCTTTCAAAGTCCCGAACCTCCGGGCTTGAGCGCGCCGGATCGAGAAGGGTTTGACTTGAGTTCATGCCGCACCTCACGTAAGCCTCCCCCGCAGGTTTATGAGACTGTTCCGGCGGGAAGAATTTAACTTCACATCGAGGGTTCCCCGCAGCAGCTTGAGTTCGGTCAACAACTGCGATCGCAACTCGCGATCATGGGCGACGTCTAAGTAGGGCAACTGAATGTCGGCGATGTTCAGATGAAAATCCCGCACTTCATCGATTAATCTTTGTAGGTACTGCGCATCTTTTTCAACCGGATTCACGATCTGCCGCGACGCCTGTTCTCTGAGGCGATCCCAATCCACATGCACAAAAGGGTGTTTCATCGTGACCCCCCGGATGATCTCATCATTGATCCGGGGATGGGGCCCCAGGCGCGCCAGATGGATTTGCTCAACCCGGCCTTCGTGCCGGACGCTGTGAACCAGATAGTAGGCGTTCCCGCGTTTGCGTATGAAGGCCACGCTTGCTCTTCCTCCGCCTGCTTGAGCCGCTTCCCGGAAATAATCAATCCCTCTGCCTTGAAAATTCCGGTCAAAACAGCGGAAGGGCACGGTTTTAACCGTGGCCGTAACAGAGCCTTCCCCGGGTGTCTCTCCCGCTGCGGCGAGGGGCGGGCCGCCCATCGCCGCAGCGGGAGAGGATCAATAGCAGGTTCGTTGCGGCACGGCTAAAGCCGTGCCCTTCCGACTGAATTTTTATGCTTTGCGGGTGTCGCAAAGCGACACGCCTGACGGCAAAGTACGCGCGGCTCGTGAAGGCGCGGCCATGCCTCACAACGGGGGTTGAAAAATCAGTTTTTCTGTCGCACATTATTCTGAGGAACACACAAGGCTTGCTCGAGCCATGGCTTCCTGAAGAATGCTTGAAACCCACGGAGGGTATTGTATGGCGCTTTGTCCCGAGTGCGACGCAGCAATTGACATTGAGGACGATGAGGTGGAGGAGGGCCAAACTCTGGATTGCCCGGAGTGTGGAGCGGAGCTCGAGGTGGTAAGCACGAACCCGGTGGAGCTTAACGCAATTCTGGAAGAGGAAAATGAAGAAGAGGAAGAGAACTGGTAGCGATCACCCCTTACCCCGCGTAACACATTCTTTGCCGGCTCGTAGCCCGCTCGCCATGATGGCGCTGTGCGCTGTCGCGGCGGTGTTGCTGCCGCTTTGCGCACTGGGTAAGCAGAAACCTATGCCGGTAAAGAGCATCTCGGGCGCCGTACTTAACACGTCGAATGCGGGCGTCCCGGGGGCTTCGGTAATGCTGACCGACATCGAAACTCATCATACCGATGCCATATACAGCGGCGCAAAAGGCAAGTACAGTTTTTCCGGACTCAACCCGAATGATGATTATCAGATACGTGCGAAATACAAGCAACTTGAATCCAATGTACGCAATGCCAGTTCCCTCGACTCGCGCAACCAGATTGTGATCAACCTGGTTTTGAGCGAGCCAATCACGGCGAGTTCTTCAGACCGGCAATAACATTACTGGGTTAAGTCGTGTTACCGCTGTGTCAGGGCATGGCTTTAGCCATGCCGCGCGGTGCGCCTCCCTTGATCCCGGGGGCTTTAGCCCCTGAAGCCCTCAGCGGCTAAAGCCGTCGATCTTTTATATCCTGGTTTGGCACGGCTAAAGCCGTGCCCTGACACGCCGCTATCGAACTTAACCTTGTAATGATAACATGCCAATGGGGAGAATTCTGTCCACTCCAATTCCGCTCGAACAGCTTGCTTGAAAACTCCTTTTAGCTGTCATTCTGAGTGGAGCGAAGAATCTGGTTTTTCCAGATGATTTACAAGCAGGTCCTTCGCTACGCTCAGGATGACATTCAAACAAAATGACATTCAAATGGACCGTCGCGGAACGCCGCGTCTGTGCCACCTGTCCGGAAGAGCATTGGGACGTGGTAGTCAGCGCCTTTCTGACCGTGAATCCCTGGGGCGGGTATAAGCCCACGGTCAATCAGATAACGATTGACCATGGCTACGGCTGAAGCCCGCCAACGGGAGCGGAACCCTACGACGCGGTTAAAACGCCGCACTCCAGGCTGCCTGGTGATAAATCCGGCCTAACTGCTGAAATTCACCCGCAGCAAACGCCGTCCCGCGCGGAAGATAATCGCCTTTCCCGCGTATTGCGCGGGCAGGAATTCCATCGTGGGATCGGCAAGGCGTTCCCACGCCGGGGGCGAAGCCTCGCGGGGTGACATAGAGACCGCGCCTTCCTTTATCTTGCGCTGCGCCTCCGTGTTCGACGGATACAGGCTCAGCTCCACCAAAAGACGGAAAAGTTTCTGCGGCCCACTCAGCCGGAAATCGCGCGAAGGAATATCCGCAGGGATGCCCTTGTCTTCAAACTGCGCCTCGAATCCCTTTTGCGCGCTGAGGGCGGCTTCGTCTCCGTGGAAGTCCGCTATAATCCGGCGCCCCAAGGCTTTTTTCACTTCCTGCGGGTGGGCTGTTCCCGCCTCAATAGACTGCCGGAGATTTGCAATATCGTGACCCGTGAGATCGGTGAGCAAAGTGTAATAGCGCCACATCAGTGTATCCGAAATCGACATAATCTTTCCGAACATCGTGGACGGCGGCTCCTGGATTCCAACGTAGTTCCCCAGCGATTTCGACATCTTCTGCACGCCGTCCAGCCCTTCGAGGATGGGCATGGTCATGATAATTTGCGGCGGCTGGCCGTACTCCGGCTGGATGCCGCGGCCTACCAGGAGGTTGAATTTCTGGTCCGTTCCACCCAACTCCACATCGGCTTTTAATGCGACAGAGTCGTAGGCTTGGCTTAGCGGATAGAGTAGTTCGTGGATCGAGATGGGCCGCTGCTCCTTCATGCGTTTGGTGAAATCATCGCGCTCGAGCATGCGGGCCACCGTATACTTGGAACACAATGTGATCCAATCGCGTCCGGCGAGCGAGGCCAGCCAGCGGCTATTAAAATCGACTATGGTTTTGTGTGGATCCAGTATCTTAAACACCTGGGTTTTATACGTTTCCGCGTTTGCGGCCACTTCTTCGGGCGTCATGGCGGGCCGCGTGACGTTGCGCCCGGTGGGATCGCCGATCAAGCCGGTGAAATCGCCAATCAGGAAAATAACGGTGTGGCCGAGGTCCTGGAAATGTTTGAGCTTGCGGATCAGAACCGTATGGCCAAGGTGCAGATCGGGGGCGGTCGGGTCAAAGCCGGCTTTCACGCGGAGTGGACGGCCCGCGGCCGCTGCCTGCTCGAGACGCGCTCGCAATTCCTCCACGCGAATCGTCTCTTCGGCGCCCTTGGTGAGATAGGCGAGTTGTTCGTTAATCGTCATGGGGGGGCACGTCCCCGTTTTTGGACGGGACCCGCGGCTTTACCGCTTGCTGCTTCGGAGGGGCGCAGCTTGCTGCGCCCAGCAAGAACATTAAAACGTGGGCTTCTGCCCGGAAAGAGGTAGCCACGGCACGGCTTGTGTGCCGTGGGTATTTGCGCATCCAAATGCCCACCGCACAAACTTCGTGCCGTGGCTGCCTGGAAACCGCTGCTACAAGCTTAGGAACACATGCCGGCCGTGCACCCGGATTCGGTCTTCCGCCAGGAGCCGCACCGCCTCAGGATAGATCCGGTGTTCTTGCTCGAGAATTCGCGCAGACAATGTTTCAACTGTATCTTCTTCAAGCACCGGTACGGCTGCTTGCAGGATCACCGGACCCGTATCCACTCCTTCGTCGAGAAGATGCACCGTGCAACCCGTTAACTTGACGCCGTATTCAAGGGCCTGTTTCTGCGCGGCTAAACCTGAGAATGAAGGGAGAAGCGAAGGGTGGATGTTCAGAATGTAGCCGCGAAACGCGCGCACAAACTGGGGGCTGAGAATCCGCATGAACCCCGCGAGGCAAACGTGATCTACGCGAGCCGCGTTCAGCGCAGCCAACAAATCACCCTCAAACTGGTCACGCGTCCGGCTGCTCGATGCAATGCACTGCGCGTTGAGACCCATCTTCGCAGCCCGGTCGAGGCCTGCCGCCTCTGGGCGATTACTCACCATCAGGGAGATGTTCGCCGGAATCTTCCCAGCCGCGACCGCGCGCGCGATCGCCTCAAAGTTTGAGCCGCGCCCGGATATCAAAACGCCGAGGTTCATCATGGCGCGCCCCTACTGCACGGCCAGGTTTACGGTCGTGGGTTGTTGGGTTGTGGTCTGGGTGGTGGAGCCCGCCGCCGGGGTAAATGTGCCCACGATGGTCACCGTGTAAACGCCCGATGGAGACCCGGTCGGAGCGGGCTTGCCGCCGGTGAATCCGTAGTAGCCCATGTTGCAGCCTGCCAGCAGCAGCGTCATCAGCGCCACCAGGCCGAACATCATCCAGGCAAACCTGCGCCGCCGTGGGCTAAACGCTAGGCCCAGGCCCGCAAGCAGAGCCAGCAAAATCAGATCGCGCAGGATACCGCCGAACCGGCCTGCGGATGGAGGCGCGCCACTCCCTGGTGGAGGCGCGGCGGAAGTCCCCGTGTGGGCGGTTGTGGTAACGGTGAGAACAGATGTCTGCGGCGCGTTGCTTCCCGGGGTTACCGTGCCAGGCGAGAAGGAGCACGTTGCCGAGCCGGGCAGGCCGCGGAAGCAGCTCAGCGCCACGGCCTGATTGAAGCCGTTAATCGAGGAGACGGTGATGTTGTAAGTTGCGGTCTGGCCCGCTTTGACGCTGACGAGAGGAGGCGAGGCGGAAAGCGCAAAGTTTTGGGTGCCAATCGAAGTGTTACTGGTATACGTTTGATTGCCACTCGTTCCCGTGACGGTAAAGTAGACAGGGTTGGGGTTGGGAATGCCGCTTCTACCAGCAAGGTTGCTCACCGTAACCTTCGTAGTCTGGCCGGGTGTAATCTGCGTTGGGTTGAATGTGCAGGTTACTTCAAACGAGCAGGCAAACGTTATATTGCCGGTAAACGAAGAGAGCAGAGTCGTGGCCACAACACTGATCGTGGCCATTGTTGCCCCGGCAATGGGGGTGGTTGATGGCCCGGTCACTGCCAGCGAGAAGTCCGCGACCGCAGTCCCGGAAACGGCGGCGGTGGGCGCCGTGCCGGTAGCGTTCGACGTCACGCTGATCGAGCCGGTATTGCTCGCCGTCGAAGATGAGGAACTGGTGATTGTGCCCGTCGGAGAAAAGGTCACGGAGAAGGAGCAGCCTGCATTCGGCGCGAGCGTGGCGACGCAATTGTCCGTTTCCGCA
>JBOGJX010000018.1:0-4476 GCA_050745285.1 Terriglobia bacterium | reverse complement strand
CCGGCAGCGCAATACAAATCGGCAAGATTATTCAGGATGGTTGCCACCTCGGGATGCCGCGGCCCGAGCGTCTTTTCCTTGATGGCGAGCGACTGCTTGAAAAAGGCCTCGGCCTCGCCGTGCTTCCCCTCCTCGAGACAAATCCCGCCGAAATTATTCAGGCTCGTCGCAATGAACGGGTGAGCCGGTCCCAGAAGCTTCAGCCCAACACTTAAGGCGCGCTGAAAGAGAGGCAAAGCCTCGCCGAAGCGGCTCTGGGTTTTATAAAGCAGGGCGAGATTATTCAGTGTCACTGCCAGCGGCAAATCCTCGGGCCCCGGCGATTCTTCTGCAATCTTGAGGGCGCGCTGGTAATTTTTCTCGGCCTCCTGAAACCGCCGCCCGGATGCATAGAGCGCGGCAAGATTATTGAGCGTTTGGGCGACCGAAGCGCTTTGCGGGCCGGCCACCGCCTCGCGCAGAGCCAGGGCTTGAAGATACAACTGCTCCGCCTCGTCGCGGCGGCCCTGCGCCGCATAGACTCCGGCAAGGCTGTTCAGCGTGGCGGAAAAGCGCACGTCCTTAAAGCCGAAGGCTTCGGCTTCCCGCAGCGCGGCCTCGTACTTCTCACCCGCTTCACCGTAATGCACGGTTTCAAAGGCCCGCTTGCCCGCGGCGCAGTGTGCCTGCCAAGCCCGGACGGCCGCCGCCGGGTCTGCCGGATGAAGCGAATTTTGCTTGTGACCAGCGTTATCCATGGGGATCGCCTTGAGATTGGATTATCGCACCCAGGCGCTGGAAAAGCATCATGCTGCGCTTGCGATGGGTGGTGCATACCTGGCGCAGTATGCCATGAGTGTGGTTTCATATGCCCACATACATTGCAAAACACGCGATGTATCCGCCATCCGCCCCAGGTTGGGGGACGGTCATTCCCGCGCAAGCGGGAATCCACTACAAAGCGGATCGGCAACGGATGGATTCCCGCTTGCGCGGGAATGACAGCCCTCAACATGACAGCCACTTGCGATGGCGGCCAAAGACGCGCTACGCCTGCAAAAAAGCCGCAGAGTTTGAAAAGCAAAACTCTACGCTACTCGCTTCTGATTTCTGGTTTCTGCCGGAGCTTGCCTTTGATTTTTGTCTGGTGCTACGATGCAGGGTCAATCTCACTCGGAGGTTCCCAATAGTGACCTATCAGAAATTCAGCCTTGAAGGAAAACGCGCGCTCGTATTCGGAGGGACCAGCGGCCTGGGCCGGTCCATCGCTCATGGCCTTGCCGAAGCCGGCGCGGATGTTGTCCCGGTCAGCCGGCGCGCGGACGAAGTGGCCAAGACCGCGGCGGAAATCCGCTCGATGGGCCGCAAGACGCTGGAGGCCACCGCGGATGTGACCCAGCGCCCGGACATCCAACACGTCATCGACCGCATGGTTCAAGAAATGGGGAGGATTGACATCCTGGTGAACTCCGCCGGGATCACCAAACGCGCTCCTTCTCTCGAATTGGATGATGACACTTGGGACCGCATTCTTAATATCAATCTTAAGGGGACGTGGCTCACCTGCCAGATGGTAGGCCGGGTGATGAAAGAGCAGCAATACGGGCGCATCGTAAATATCGCTTCAATAGGCTCGTACCTTAGCCTTCACGAGGCAGCTCCCTACTGCGCGAGCAAGGGCGGCGTGGCCGCGCTCACCCGCAGCCTTGGGGCCGAATGGACTCCCTACAACATTGCCGTGAATGCTATCGCGCCGGGCGTCTTTGAGACCCCGCTCAACCGGGCGATTATTCACGAGCCTGGACGAATGGCCTCAATCCTTTCGCACACCCCCATGAACCGCTTCGGTAATCTAGAGGAGATCAAGGGCGCGGCAATCTTCCTGGCATCCGAGGCCGCCAGCTTCCTGACTGGCGAGATCATCAGCGTTGACGGCGGGTTTATGGCGCAGGGAATCGGAAGGTAGTGGGCTCTGCGATGAAACCAGCCGGATGGCTTTCGGGGCAAAAGCACACATTTTAATACTCCCGCCGGGGGGCGTAGGGGCGCTCCTTGCCGCGCCCAAGGCTGACGGACGCAGCAAGCAGCGCCCCTACGAAGGAGCAAGCGGCAAAGCCGCGGATCTCGTCCAAAGATCCAATTCTTAACTCGGACACGGTTAAGCGTCGCTCGTCTCCCAAAGAACGTTCACTTTCCACTTATTGAAGCTTTTTGCGGATTTCGTCAAGTGCCTGGCTGGCTAAGACGTAATCGGGGCACATGCGGAGGGCCGTCTCAAAATGTTGACGAGCCTTGCCATACATCTCCTTGGCCATGAAGGCGCGGCCCAGGTTATAGTGCGGGTAGTGATACGACTCGTAGCGGCGTGACTGTAGTGCCCTCTCAAGCCACGGCAGCGCCTCGTCATATTTCCCGCGCTCGATCAGGTAAGCTCCAATATCGTTGTAGGGGTTGCCAAACTCGGGGTCTATCTGGATGGCCTTCTTGCACTCTTCAATCGCTTCGTCCAGCTTGCCTTGAAAGTGGTAAGTCCAGCCCAGGAATGTATAGGCTTCCGCCGTGGGATGAAGGTTCAAGGAGCGCCTGTAAAGCTCCACCGCCATCTCATATTCGCCTCCCATTTGGTACTTGTAGGCTTCTTTTAGGAGGTCCCAGGCCGACTGATGGTTCTCAATGCTCATGGATCATGGTCTCCCGGCTTCTGTTGTTAGCACATCGCCCGCGAGATTGTCAACGAAGTGCGATGGAACGTGGTGGTACGGTTTGATGTAGGGGCGGCCTTATGCCGCCACAAATGGCGGGGTAAACCCGCCGCTACAGCAGACTGAGCAACCCACGAATCGAAGAAAGCAAGCGCGGGACCAAGTGGAAGATCGTCAGAATCCTCAAGAAGGTCAACAGTCCAACAAGAGGCAGCCAGTAACGTGTGGAAATTGTTTACCAAAATTGAGCAACCGAGCACCTACATTTGCGCAAAGGACGCGTCCGGACTCGCGAGCCGGATGGTCTATGCAAGAGGCAAGCGGTCCCTCGGCCGGCGAAAGCCCGGCGCCGGGCGCAGATCCGAAGGGTAATGGGAATTTTGATAGGTAATTATAAAGTAATGAGTTATAACTAAATTATACATCTCCAATGTACTGTGGGACTGGCTTGCTGACTGCAAGCCAAGGGCGCCGGGTGAGAAAATCAGTATTTGGCATGGTGATTGCTTTCCGACAGTCTGAGCTTGAATCTGTTGGGCAGTTCTTAGGCCCGTAAGGTTTGGACAGATTAGAGGAGACCATGCCCCATACCCATCGCCATCACGATCACTACCGGCGCCGGTCATCGCGCCCTCCCGTAAAATTCTGGTTCATCCTCGTGGGAGTCTTGGCTTTGGGCGCCCTCGCAGCCTTCACGCTGATGAGTCCCGGAGTGGATTCGGGGGCTTGCGGCCACTCGATTTGGCAGAGTGCCCTGGCGCTGACAACAAACTCAGGCCGTCAAGTCGATGCCCCGAACCAGAAAGGGCAGATTTTTCCCTACTCGATTGTTGCAGGAGGGGTGCATAACAAACAGCAATTTGACGAAGCCATGCGAACCGATCCGGTAGCGGCCGCGCACTATTCCAACTTTAACGCCGCAAAGTTTCACCTGGTCAAACTGCAACACGCGGAAGAGGCATACGTTTCATTCCGTGTCGGGGACAACGTCTATTGGACGAGCCATAAGGTGACCCTGCGGAAAGGCGAAACGCTGATTTCCGATGGTGGCCGTCTGGGTCGCACACGCTGCGGTAACCGGGTCTCCGAGACCCCCCGCCTGCCGATTTACAATCACGAGCCTTCGGCGAAGGAGTTGGATACGGCTGCACAGCCTAAGGTTGAGACCGCGGCCTTCACTGCAGAGTCTCCTATTGTACCTGGGCCCATCGCCTTACCCATTACAGCTTTGATACCGAACCATCCTCTCCTTCCCGGTCCGGGACCCCGGCGGTTGGCGTCAACGTCGCCGCATATCTACACTCCATTCGCTGGCACTCCCCTGTATCCATCTCCGCCCGATGGATGCCCGAAGGGAGCCACCAACTCGAACGGAAAATGCGGTACACCGAATACGCCAGATACTCCCAACAGCCCCGCGCCGGAAAACAACGCCTGGATTCTGTTCCTCACCGGAGGGGGGCTGCTAGCCGCCTATGGGCTAATTCGGCGGCGGCGCGGCGAGATGGTGTGATAGAAATAAGGCAGCTTGCCGATGCAACGCCCAGTATGGAAGGAACCCGGCTTTAGCCGTGCCAGAAGGGGGAAGTGCATCATCCGGAGGGGGGTGCATTACGGCACGGCTAAAGCCGGGTTCCTTTCATCACAGGATGCTGAAAAAGTATTTGAGTTCTTCAGCCACCTGCTCCGAAAATTCCGGTCAGGAGGACGGAAGGGCACGGTTTTAACCGTGCCGCAAGGCGCTCCCCATTTTCGTTATCTTCCGCTGCGGCGATGGGCGAGCCGCCCATCGCCG
>JBOGJX010000017.1:0-5008 GCA_050745285.1 Terriglobia bacterium | reverse complement strand
GTACAGCTCAAAAAACCAAAACGAGGATGAAAACCAAGATACAAGGATGAAAACCAAGATACAAGCGCAGAGTTTTGCGGTTAAAACTCTGCGGCTTTTCGCAGGTCCGGACAAAAATGCCGCAGAGTTTCAAAAGCAAAACTCTGCGCTACAGCCTTAAGGAGATTATCACACTGAGCGCCATCATTCCCGCGCAAGCGGGAATGGCTTTCCATCCGAAAAAGTTGCTGAAAAGCGTGTGGCGGCGGCTTCTGCCGCGTCTGTGATTCAGCGCATCTGTGGCCCAACATTCATTCGCGCACGTCACAAAAGGCGCGACGCGTGCGCCACCCGGCCAACCAAGGTCCACGGCACAGACTTCGTGCCGTGGCTACCCGCTGATTCCTGAATGCCGATCTCATCGGAACGCCGGCTCCGTATAAGTTCCGAAGACGCGGCGCAGCACATCGCACATCTCGCCGAGCGTGGCGTAGGCGCGGACACAATTCAGAAGATACGGCATCAAATTATGATCCGTTGTAGCCGCGCTCGCCAGCGCTTCGAGTGTTGATTGCACTCTCGCGGCATCACGGCGCTTCCGCAGCTCTGCGAGCGCCTGTTTTTGCCGGATCTCAACGCTCTCGTCAATCACCAGGGTCTCAATGGGCTGGTCATCCGCCGTCACGTAATCATTGACGCCGACGATGATCTTTTCCTTGCGCTCGATGGCCTGCTGATAAGCATACGCAGCCTCATGAATTTCGCGCTGCGGGAAGCCCCTCTCAATCGCCGCCACCATACCACCCATCGCGTCAATCTGGCCGAAGTAATTGTAGCAGGCGCGCTCGGTCTCAAGGGTCAGCTTCTCGATGAAGTAAGCCCCAGCCAGTGGGTCTACGATATTTGCGATTCCGGTTTCGTGGGCCAACACCTGTTGCGTGCGCAGGGCGAGAGTGGCTGCGTGCTCGCTGGGCAAGGACCAGGCTTCGTCAAGGGAGTTGGTATGGAGCGATTGCGTTCCTCCCAGCACGGCGGCCAGGGCTTGAATTGTGGTGCGGGCCACGTTGTTATACGGTTGCTGAGCGGTCAACGAGCAGCCAGCCGTCTGCGTGTGGAACCGGCAGAGCCACGAGCGCGGATCTTTCGCGCCCAGGCGGTGACGCATGATATGGGCCCATACTTTGCGCGCGGCGCGGAACTTGGCCACCTCTTCGAACAGGTCGTTGTGCGAGTTGAAGAAAAAACTGAGGCGAGGCGCGAATTCGTCAACGTCTAATCCCGCCCGAATCGCCCATTCCACGTACTCGACCCCGGCGCGCAGCGTGAAGGCGAGCTCCTGGACGGCCGTTGAACCCGCTTCACGGATGTGATAGCCGCTGACGGAGACCGGATTCCATCGCGGTGTCTCGCGCGCGGCGAAGATAATCGTATCCACCACCAGGCGCATCGACGGGGCGGGAGGAAAGATAAATTCCTTCTGCGCGATGTATTCCTTCAGGATGTCGTTTTGCAGCGTGCCCGAGAGTAGCTTCCAATCCACGCCGGTCTTTTCCGCCGCCACGAGGAGCATGGCCCAAAGAATCGCCGCGGGCGAATTGATGGTCATGGAGATTGATATCTTTTCGAGCGGCAACCCTTGCAGCAACGCTTCCATGTCCGCGAGTGACGAAACGGCCACGCCACACTTTCCCACCTCGCCTTCGGCGAGTGGATGATCGGCGTCATACCCCATCAGGGTGGGCAGGTCGAAGGCGATGGAAATGCCAGTCTGTCCCTGGCTGAGGAGGTAATGCAGCCGGCGGTTGGTTTCCTCCGGCGTCCCAAAGCCGCTGAACTGGCGCATGGTCCAGGCCTTGCCACGATACATCGTCCCGTGGATGCCGCGAGTGTAAGGGAATTCGCCGGGGTCGCTGAGGTCGCGCGCGTAATTGAATTCCGCGATGTCAGAAGCCGTGTAAAGCCTGCCAATGGGAACCCCGGAAGTTGTAGTGAAAACGGGTTGGCGTTCGGGAGAGCGAGCCAGCGCGGGTTGCAATACCGTTTCCTCCCATTCGATTTCTGCGGGGGAGCGCTGGACTGCGTAGGCGGGAGATGGCACAACGGCAGGCTTGGCTTCCTTTTCCATGCCCATCATTCCATCTTACTGGCGAGGGAATGTCAACGGCGGGGCAATTCGGTGGCCGCAGACACAGAGGTAGCCACGGCACGAAGTCTGTGCCGTGGGCCGTTGAACTGGCAAAGACCCACGGCGCACAATCCGTGCCGTGGCTACCCGGAAAAGCCGCAGAGTTTTAAAAGCAAAACTCTGCGCTACATTGGTCTGCAAACGCGTCAGTTGGCCGTAGGCGCGACGCTGTTAGGTTTGCTCTTTGGTGGGGCGCCGGGAGCAGCGGGATTGCCGAGCGGCGTGCCGGGAATATTCGGATTGTGCGCGACCTGCCCCGTGAGCGCTTCCACCAACTCGACGTTGTTATCTTTCAGAATGGTGCCCGTCGCCTGTTGGAACGTGGTCAAGGCCTGAGCGTAGCCTGCGCGCGCGGTCACAAGGGTGCCCTCCGCGGTGCTTGAGGCGTTTTGCATCTGGATGACCAGGGTCACGGTGGATTCGCCAACCCCAAATTTCTTCTGCTCATCAACGAGTTGTTGCCGGGCGTATTGTACGGCTTTCTGCGCCGCATCCACGCGCGCCTTGCCTTGGACCACGCCAATCTCCGCCGTGCGGACGGCCTGGTCGATGTTGTTGAGCGATTGCTGGACGGTGGTGCGCAGGTAATGCTCTTCCAGCAACGCGCGGGCGGCGTCCGCTTGCGCGGAGCGGTTGCGAATGGGCATCACGAGGCTGAATCCAACAGAGTAGTTCGGGTAGCGATTGTGAAAGATTTGCGTCACAGCGCCGCCGAGCCCCCCCGGCACTTTTCCAATCCGAGCGCCGGGCGCAAAGCCAATGCCGTTGCCAAATAGAATCCTGTCGCCGGAGAGCCCGCTGGGGGTGAAAGACGCATAGGCATTGAGCGTGGGGAGCAACGCGTTACGGTTGGCCTTTAGGGTCACTTCTTCGTTCTTAAGGTTCAGGTCGTTCAAATCAATTTCAGGGCGATTGTCATGCGCCAATTTGATCGCCGTCAGAAGGTCAGGAACGTCATTGGGTTTTGGCTGAGGAAGAGGATCAGTCGGCTCAACCTGTGCGGTGACGAGCGGCCCTGTGACCCTCTTCGATAGGGCGGTCTTGATGATTTCCTGTTGCTGGCGGTAAGTCGTCTGCGCGACGATCAGGTTCTGCTGGGCCGTGGCTAGTGAAGCCTCAGCCTGGATCACATCAAGGGGCGCCATGGTTCCAATCTGCACCTGCCGCTGGTTATCGCTGAGGAGCTTCTCATCGTACTTCTCGGCCTCCTCCGCCACGGCTACGTTCTGCTTGTCCTCGGCGAGCGTCCAGTAATCATTCATGATGGCAGCAATCGTCGTGGCTACTTGCTCACGGAAATAATCCTTGGAAATGCCGATGTCGTTCTCAGCGATGCGGATGAACTTGGCGTTGGCGCGATAGCCGAATCCGTTGAGGAGGGGCTGCTGGACGCCCAGGGTCACGGCAGACACCACCTGCGGATTAAATATGTTCGTGACGGAATTGGTGGAGAGACGCGCGCCGCCCATATTGACCTCATAACTGGTGCCGGTCGGGAATTCCTGGCCAAAGAAGACGTTATACTCGCCGGTGTTTCCGGTGAGCAGGGAAACGCCGTTGACAATGCTGCTCGCGAGCGGCGATTGGCCATAGGCCCACCCCGCCGAGAACCCGACAACCGGATCAAACGACCCTACGGAACCGACCCGGTTGACGTTGACCCCACCGATGGCGCTGCCCGCAGCCCCTTGCTGGAAGCCTCCTGAGGCGGCTCCGACCCCGCCGCCGAGCGCGCCGGCGAACAGGGCCGAAGATGCGAACGCACCTTGAATGCCACGAGTCGCGGCGCCACTGTCTGCGCGCACCCTATCAATCTGAGCGTATTGAGGATTGTAACGGGCCACAGCGATATCCAGGTTATTTTCAACTGCCAAGGCGATGGCATCCTGGAGAGAAAGGCGCAGCGTCCCATTCTGAATGAGCTCGTTAAGAAGCTTAGAGTTGGCAAGGCGGAGCGGTGGGACGCGCGGATTCGTATACGGTCCCAGGATATCCGGGAACCAGCTCTGATGCGTGTACGTATTGGCAATCGCCTGGTCGTAGGCGCTTTCGCTGTTCGCCTCCGGCTGATTCTGGGCGTGCAGCTTCGGCAACCCGATGAGCACACACGCGAGGGCTGCGGCGATCACTGAATAGCGGTTGATGCGGCTCATTGCTTATCCTCTCTTCTCTTCTTCTTTCTGGCAGGCTGCACGAAAAAGTCCGCAAATATGTCACTCTGAAAAGGCCGCGGCGGCCGGCGGAGAATCTTGCAAGTTGTTGGTAAAAACAATAGCAGATTCTTCGCTTGGTCGTGGCACAGTTTGGCATGTGTAGTGGCGAGTTTATCTCGCCAAATGGGGGCGTAAAGCCGCCGCTACGTCAAACTGTGCCACCACCCTTCGCTCAGAATGACAGCTCAAAGGCGTTTTCAGTGATCCGTTAAACCGGGAGATTCCGTTCTGTTACGCCTAAGAATCTATCTACGAATGTGTTGGACCCGAGGTTTCAAAATTCATTCGATGCCGGGCAAATCGGCGTGGATAACCAGCGTAGCCACGGCACGATTTGTGCGCCGTGGGCTTTTGCCCATTGAACGGCCCACGCCACACACACCGTGTCGTGGCTACGGATGCGCCAAAGAAGGGGATGTTACTTCGGCTCAAATTGCCTGTTTGGGACCCTGCGAGCGCCCGAGGAACGGCCAAAGTATTTTAGTCTATCATTGAGTTATCTTCGTTGCTAGTGTAGTGTCCACTAATCCGGATTATTCATGAACTCGCTAGACAAAAACGGAAGGGCACGGTTTTAACCGTGCCGTTACAGGCGCCTCCCGAGACTTCTTTCCTTTCGTACCGCGAGCGG
>JBOGJX010000016.1:0-3015 GCA_050745285.1 Terriglobia bacterium | reverse complement strand
ATATAATACCTAAACAGATAACTTTTCGCCAGAAAAAGCGTGTCGAAGATTCCCCTTGACAACGGCTTTTCGTCTTGATAGCTTCGCTGCCATCACTTGGGTCGTTATCATTCTACACTTTGGGGGTAGCTATGAGACTCAGGGCCATCTTGCCAGTTGTTGCAGTGGGCGCTTTAATTTCTGCCGCGTTGATTTACGAACATCCTTCCTTTGTTCAAGCTCAATCTTCGCAGCCTTTCCCCGCGCCTTCCACCGCTCCCTGGTGCGGGGGGGGCAACTCCGCTCTCGGAGTAGCGCCGCGTTCATCCCGCCAGTCTGAAAATGGCGGCGTGAAGCAGCCTCTACAGGGCGCAGCAAGCGGCGCCCCTACGGATCCCGTTGCGGCAGCGGATGGAAAGCATTCACCGCCCACCGGCCAGTACGTGCTCTCACCGATCACGGTAGCCGGGTACAGCACGGAGGATGTCTCGCTCTCGGCGGTGATGAGCGAATTGCCCTTGCCCCTGCCTTTCTGTTCCATCCGCATCCAATACAGCGGCGCGCCCGGCTCAGCAGGGGGGAGGGGGTGGTCGATATTCGGCGCCATCCATTGCAGCGCCACCCCTACCCCTCCTGTTTAACCGTTTAGTTAAATCGAAAAGTGAGTGTGAACTTACCGGATGACAGTCTGACGATAGGGGATGTTGAGGGAGGGGTCAAACGAATAGTTTTTGTACAGCGAATAAAAAGAACTTAGCCAAATCCTGTTTATAGCTGCGATAAAAGATATCCGAAGGGTCATTGGGTCTTTGGTGCGACGCTCTATGGCCGCAGTTTGTAAATTTCCCATCTTCCGGTGGCCGGAGGTAAGCAGCGCTTGCCTGCGCGCCGGTTTTGTTGAAGAATAGGGACCGGGCGGCCCGCCATGGCGGGTAAATTCCGATCGCCCTACCGAATACTTTGCCGGTGCCCGGTTGGGGTTATGCCGAGAAACATTACAATGGAAATCATGCCGAAAACCACTTTTGACGTAATTGTCGTGGGCTCGGGAGCCTCCGGAGGCTGGGCGTCGAAGTTGGTTGCCGAAGCCGGGTTGAAGGTGGCCATGGTTGACGCAGGCCGACCTCTCTCTGACGATGAGTTTGTGGAGCACAAGCCGGGGTTTGAGCTTAAGTATCGGAACATGGCGCCGGAGGTCGTGGCCAAGACCCGATTCGTGCAACTCAACTCTGCTGCCTGCGACGAATATAACTACACGTGGTTTTGCAATGATATCGAGGAGCCCTATACAACCCCTCCCGATATGCCGTTTCTCTGGAAGGGACGCCTGCGCGTGACGGGCGGCCGCACGGTCGTGTGGGGGCGGCAGAGCTACCGGTTCAGCGATCTCGACTTCAAGGCTGCTTCTTTCGACGGTTATGGAGTGGACTGGCCGCTCAGCTACAAGGACCTGGCGCCTTCCTACGACCGGGTGGAGGAATACGTTGGCATCACGGGTATGATGGAAGGTCTTCCTCAGTTGCCGGACGGGCATTTTCAACCGCCCATGGGTCTTACCTGCGCGGAGACTCACCTCCGCGAGCGCGTGAAGAACAAGTTGGGCTGGAACATTACACTTGGCAGGTCGGCGAATATAACGCAAGGCATCAATGGCCGCGCCCCCTGCCACTACTGCGGGCCTTGCAATCGAGGGTGCGTCACCCATTCTTACTTTAACTCGAGCTTCACGACGGTGGCCGACGCCCTCAAAACGGGGAACTGCACACACATTCCGAATGCCATGGTTTGGAAGGTACTCATGGACCCGGCAGGCAACCGCGTACGCGGGGTGCTTTACGTGGACCGGCAGACGCGAGCCGCGAAGGAAATACGCGGAAAGGTTGTTATTCTTTGTGCCCAGGCATTGGAGTCCGTCCGCGTCCTTTTCAATTCCGCGACGCGCGAATATCCCAACGGGCTGGCGAATAGCAGCGGTGTTCTTGGCCATTACCTGATGGACCATCTCTTCGGAGTTTCGGTGAGCGGAGAACTGCCAGACTTTCCGGAAAAGGCAAACATCAACGGCCCAAATCGACCGGATGGAATTTACGTAGTCCGCTTCCGCAACACGCTCAATGGCGCGAGGTCGAAGAATTTTCTGCGCGGGTACGGCTACCAGGGCGGTGGGGGAGCGCACTTCAACCATAATGCCTACGGGTTTGGTGACGCTTATAAAAAGGCTGTGATGGACCCCATCACGTCAATCGGCATGTCAGGCTTCGGCGAATGCTTGGCGCGATGGGATAATTTCGTGGAGATTGATCCCAACGTCGTGGATGCGTTTGGCATTCCGGTTCTTCGCATTCACATGCAGCACAACCCGAACGACCTGGCGATGGCCAAGGACATCGTGGAGTCAGGAGTCGAAATGCTGGAAGCGGCAGGGGCCAAGCACATCCGGGTGCAGCCCCATCCCAAGCCGCCCGGCTCGGCAATCCACGAAGTCGGCGTCGCGCGCATGGGAAGCAATCCGAAGACATCGGTCTTGACACCGTTTCAACAAACACACGACATTGCGAACCTTTTCGTCATGGATGGATCGGCGTTCCCGTCGAGCGCTTGCCAGAATCCGACGTTGACGATCATGGGGCTTTGCGTGCGCTCGTGCGATCATCTGATCCAGGAAATGAAGCGCGGCAACGTCTGATTCACGCTCTGGCGACCAATGAATCCTTCCGAGCTGTCCCTCCGACGCCGATGGGGGATCGTAATTCTTTTGTCGGGTTCGATAGGGTTCAACCTTGTCGACCGCCAGGTGCTCTCGGTGGTCGCTCCCGTCCTGCGGTGGATGAACCGGGTGCAGAGGTAGCACCGCGCGGCCTTGCGGCCGCAACTGAGAGCGCTGTCATGCTGAGCGAAGCGACGCACCTGTATGTGTTGGAGCGGCCTTTCTCCTTAATCAGGATAACAAGAAGCGCCGCAGAGTTTCAAAAGCAAAACTCTGCGCTATGCGCTCCCCAGGGAGAGGGCGGGAGTCAACGACGGAACCACAGCCCT
>JBOGJX010000015.1:0-8967 GCA_050745285.1 Terriglobia bacterium | reverse complement strand
AATGCCGCATTTCAGGATTACCTAACCAAAAGTTACGTTATCCTGAAACGCAGAGAATTACAAAACGCCCAGTCAATCCGCCACCACGACGCTATACCACCTCTCGGAATGCGCCGGATTCAGGTATCAGCTTGAGATCGGCATACGCCAGCCCCCGGTTTGGCACACTCTCCCTCAAGACAGTTCCAGCCGGTTTCTGGCACTGCAGCCAATCGATGATGCTAAGATAGTTGGAGGTTTCCTAAATGCAGAATGAGCACAGAAGGTGAGCCGATGCAACTGACCATTCCCATTCCCGAATGCCAGGATGCCGTTCGCCTCCCGGCGGGCATGCTCCATTGGAGTGAGGATGACTTCTTCCACTTCTGTCAAGCCAACCGTGACCTGCGCATTGAGCGCTCACCAAACGGAGAGATCATCGTGATGTCACCCGCGGGAGGGTACGCTAGTTTTCAGAACCTGGAAGTTGCAAGCCAGCTACGAGCCTGGGCTACAACGGACAGAAGCGGAGTGGCCTTCGATTCGAGTGCTGGGTTTCGTCTGCCGAATGGCGCCATGCAGTCCCCGGATGCCGCCTGGGTCAAGTTCGCGCGGCTTGAGAAATTGAGCCGCCGTGAGAAGGAGCAATTCATTCCACTCTGCCCGGACTTTGTCATTGAAGTCGCCTCGCCTTCGGATGATGTTTCAAGCCTGCGCGAGAAGATGGCGGAGTACATGGGCTGTGGCCTGCGTCTAGGATGGCTTATCCTGCCAGCGTCGACTCAAGTAGAGATTTATACCCCAGATCGAGTCGAAATGCTTAGTTCGCCCGCGACCATCAGTGCCGACCCTGTTCTGCCGGGATTCAAACTGGAATTAGCCTCTATCTGGAATCCACCGTTTTAGCGAAGAAAAAGCGGTGAAGGTTGCACTCGGGTGCCCGCTTGAACTGTGCTAAAGAAGAAATATTCTACCTCTACGGTCTATGACGAAGAGTATTTGGTGCCGTGGTTGGCTTCAGCGGGCGCGTTGTCCTATACACCTGAAAACCCGCCGTCCAAAGATTACTATCTTCAGTACACTTGGATTCTGCCCGAGATTTTCCATCCTGCCGTGAACTTGCGTGAGCACTATCATTTCGGCGCGCGGTATAAGGACCAAGCTAAATTCCTCTTTCGCTTTTGGGAACAAGCCAGAGGAGGGCCTGTTGTACAGAGGTTCTGTGAGTCAGGAGTGATTTCAATAAATGAACTGAAAGCGCCCATCGCAGCCTATGATTATTCGCATGAGCCCGGTTCAAGGCGAGGCCTACTGCTCATTCAGCATGGCAGTTACCAGTGGGTTGATCGCGAAAGCCAGCCACACATTGAAGAAGGAAAGATCTTACTCTACCGCGGAGTCGAACGAGCCGGTGTATTCCGCTGCCTCTCGTTTGAGCCTGGAAAACTCTCCCCTGCCGCATGGAAGGTCTGGCGAAAATACCTGACCGTGCAAGCGCAAATGCTGTCTGACTCAGCCTTGTCATTCAACACGATCCACGACCGGACGAAACGCGCAGAGACTGCGCATCTGCGGGACGGCACGTGGCTGAGCGACGAACTGGCGATTCAAATCGGGCTGGCCATTTACCGGCCCTGCTTCGCAAGGGAACTTTGGGCTGCCACGCATCAATCCTATTCGCTCGAACGATGGGTTGCGAAACACAAATTCGGCCCTGATTACGTGATTTTCAAAACGGCCTTATCTAACATCCGCATCACTACATTTTTCGCCGGCGAGGCTGAAGCAAGGGTGATCGATCCCACCTTGCTGGATCTCGTCGAGGCCGTCGGTTGCCGGCTGGAAACTGTGATTCCCCAAGCCTGATCATTTCGCTGCTTTCGGCGATTGTTTTATACGTAAATGACATACATAATAACGCAATATGCGTATGTCGGCGAGCCTTGACGCTCTGTTTCCAAGGACACGCCAGGTGATTCTTGCGGCTACCCTCGGCGCGCCTGACCGCTGGTGGTGCGTGCGGGAGCTCGCGAGGCACCTTCAGCTCACGCCATCGAGCCTGCAACGCGAATTGGGTTCCATGGTTCGGGGAGGAATCCTTCTCGAAAGGCGAGATGGCAAACGGGTCTACTTTCGGGCCGCCATGGATTCGCCCATTTTCCAAGAACTTTACCGGCTTATCCTGAAGACGATGGGACTCGCCGACGTAGTCCGCGAAGCGCTGAAGACCATGGCAAACCGCATCCAGTGGGCCTTCATCTACGGCTCGGTGGCAAGTGCGGTGGAGCATTCCGCCAGCGATGTGGACCTGGTGATCATCGGTCGCGCCGGACTCGCCGGCGTATCGAGCCCGCTTCGCAAAGCGGAGAGATTGCTTAACCGGGCCGTGAACCCGACCACGTATACGCCCGAGGAATTTGCCGCGAAGATGAAATCGAAGCACCATTTCATCACCACGGTCATGGATTCGAAAAAACTGTTCATCCTGGGGGATTTGCGTGAGTTTGGCGCACTTTTGGCAAGTAAAAGGCTGGGGCGGCATTCGAGCAACTCAAGCGAACTCGCGGGTCTGCGGAAGGTGATTGCGCGCGACATGACGGACACCTCCGTGCCCGGCTTGTCTGCCGACCGCACATGAGTCTCAAGCAGCCGAACTGCTTAAAAAGGCTGCGCAGTATCAAAAGCTGGTCGAGGGCTGGATTCACAAGAATCATCCGAAGTACAGAACTCGAGGATGCCAAACTCGAAACGTACGGTGAGTCTCCCCGATTGCATACGGGATTTTGTCGAACGGCAGGTGACGCTTCCGCTCGCGAGTCTGTTTGAGGATGGTGTCACGCCAGTCCACCCCTGTGGTGAGTATTGGCGTCGAGCCGTTGCCGCAGTGCTCCTCTCGGGGCGGATCGCGGCCAAGTCTGACGGCTTCCCTAACATGACGGATGTGAACCGGATCTGCAAGGAAGTAGACTTCGATCAATACTTATTCGAAGCGACGGGCCGGTTTCTGGTTACGGCGAAGATCATCCGGCCGAACGTGCGAAGCTCCCAATATGAGCCGGCCAAGTTCAGCGATGCTTTCTGGAACCACCAACTCCGGCCTTTGCAGGAAACGGCGCGGCAAGCCTTTCTGGAATTGGTCCAGCAGTTTACTCCCTTTCGCGCGTGGCGGCCCACCCCCGCCGTCAGTTCAACCCTGGATGGGCTTGTCGCCTTGTTTGCCACTGCGTTTGCGGACCTGGCGATCCCCGTGGACAAGGTCGGCAATGTCCTCCTCGATTTCAGCAAGCTGCCCTATCAGGACTTGATCGATCTTGGCAAGCGCCTGGGCCTCAAGAAGCACCAGTGTAATGCAGGAGGTTGGGACAGTTGGTTGGACGAGCGCGGACAGCAGGCCTTGGTTTCCGCGCTCTATGTTTCCAGTTGGGCTTATACAGTGGTCCACCAGAAGCAGCGATGGATCTGCCTCAGCGATACCGCACGGATCATTTTGGGGCTGGTGGCACCGCCAGAATTACCAGCCCCGGTCGTTGACCTCAAAGTGCTTCCCAACCTATGTGTGCTGGCAGGTGCGGACCTGCCGCCGGACAAACTCGTGCCATTGTTCCGCCATTGCAAAATCAAGCGCATTGATCGAGTCATCGAATTCCAGTTGGACAAGAGGCAGTTGAGGGAGACAACGTCGCTAAAGCCGTTGGCCTGGAACCTGCGCGAAGTGTTGGAAGAATCGGGGCCGCTACCTGCGACGGTTGACAGCCTGCTGGGGCAAAGGCCTGCCGGCGGCGGTGAAATCCGGATTCGCACCTGCAGTGCGATTGTGCAACCAGAAAGCGCGGATGTTTTGGATGCCATTCGGCAGCACAGCCGCCTGAAGGGGTATCTGGAGGCGCGGGCGCCGGCGGGTTATCTGCTTATTAAGCAACAGTCGAATCCGAGCAACTTTATTCAACGCTGCAAGGAGCTCGGGTTTAACGTCACTCTATTGCAAAGCTAAGCTGGCAGAAAAGGCATGTCCACCGCCCGTTACGAAAATCCCTTCATCGTGCAGAGTGACCACACGGTTTTGGTCGAGGTGGACAGTCCTCGCTATGTCGAGGGGCGGGATGCGCTGGCACGTTTTGCCGAATTGGTGAAGTCGCCCGAGCATGTTCATACGTATCGGATCACGCCGCTTTCAATCTGGAACGCATGCGCCGCCGGAGTCGGGCTCGAATGGATACGCGAGAAGTTGCATGGGTTGTCCAAGTACGATGTGCCGCGTCATATCGAGATTGAAATTGCCGAGTATGCGGCGCGCTACGGAAAACTGAAGCTGACGCGGGATGATCGCGGTCTGGTGCTGAGTATTTCGGCTGCGGCGCTCGTCGAGGAGCTGGCTCGCCATGAAAGTGTGGCGATTCTCCTGGGCCAGCGTATCGGATCGCAGGAGTTCTTTGTTGACCTGGCACAGCGAGGCCGGTTGAAGCAGGCTCTCATCAAGGTCGGTTATCCCGTTGAAGACCTGGCCGGCTACCGCGAGGGCGAACGGTTGGAGATCATCCTGCGCACCGAGACACGAGGGGGGCTGCGCTTCCGTTTGCGGGATTATCAGCGGGAGGCTGCCGAGACCTTCTACGCAGCGGGGACAGTGCGTGGCGGTTCAGGGGTAATCGTATTGCCCTGCGGGGCCGGGAAAACAATCGTCGGTCTGGCGTGCATGGCCCGTCTGCAGACCTCCACTCTGGTATTGACTACCAGCGTCACGGCAGCTCGCCAGTGGATTGCCGAACTCACTGACAAAACCACGCTGCCCGAAGAGGCAATCGGAGAATATAGCGGCCACGCCAAGGACATTCGCCCGGTGACCATCGCCACCTACAACATCCTCACTTGGCGCACCGACCGTAGCGGCAGGTTCGCCCATCTGGAGTTGTTTGATCGGCGCGATTGGGGGCTGATCATCTACGATGAAGTCCATTTGCTGCCAGCGCCCGTTTTCCAGGTGACCGCTGGGCTGCAGGCCCGTCGCCGGCTGGGCTTGACGGCCACACTCGTGCGCGAAGATGGCCGGGAGGATGACGTATTCGCCCTGATCGGGCCGAAAAAGGTCGACATGCCCTGGAAGGAGATGGAGCGGCAGGGCTGGATTGCCTCGGCCCGGTGCCACGAAGTTCGTGTCGCGATGCCTGAGCCGCTGCGTATGGACTACGCCGTGGCGGCGCCGCGCGACAAGTTCCGCATCGCCGCGGAAAACCCGCTCAAGAAAGACATGGTGCGCCAGATTCTCGCGTATCACGCGGATGCGCAAACCCTGATCATCGGAATGTACGTGGAGCAACTTCGCGAACTGGCGGATGATCTCAATGTTCCTATTTTAACCGGAACAACCCGGCAAAGCCGGCGCGATGAGTTGTTCACGCAATTCAAAGCCGGCTCGATCCGCGTACTTGCGGTTTCGAAAGTTGCCAACTTCGCGGTCGATCTGCCCGATGCGTCGGTGGCGATCCAGGTTTCCGGGACGTTCGGATCTCGTCAGGAGGAGGCCCAGCGCCTGGGCCGCATTCTGCGTCCTAAACCTGGCGAGAACCAGGCGCACTTCTACACCCTGGTCTCGCAGGATACGATTGAACAGGATTTTGCGCTCAAGCGGCAACTATTTCTTTGCGAGCAGGGTTATCAGTATGAGATTCACGATATCGATCAGATGTGCCAAAAGGAACTGGCCGAGCGAAGCTATCCCAAGCTTCCTTTCCCGGCAAATGACGGAGCAAATGAATGACGCCGGTTTTTTCTTTCTCCTGGAGAGAGGCGTGTTCTGATGGCTACCACGAATAACGTATTGGATTCTCTTCTGCCGTTGCTGCAGCCCGATGGCCCGGAGTTGCACCTCAATGCCGCCATCGTAGAGGTGGCCGAGCCCGCGCAACTGGCGGAATTGGCTGCCGATCCCCGCATTCGCAGATATCTGTTGGCGCGCCTTTCCGACACCACCGCCCTGGTCGACCCCGGCCATGCCCGAGATGTGGAGAGAGCGCTGCTGGAAGCGGGTCACACTCCCAAAGCGCTTAGAGGAGATTTGGAATGAAGCTCAGCCACGTCCTCCAATCCTCGGCTCCGGCGCGCATCGAACTCGATCGTTTTCGCTCGGATGAATTGAAACGAGCTGCGCGCTTCTGGGTGGGGAAAGAAGCGGGATCGTACAACAAAGGCAAGTGCATCGCTGCCTTGACCCGGATAATGAACTGTGATGATGATGCCCGGCGCGTGTTGACAGCGTTGTCGGAGAAGGAGCGGCAGATTCTAGCCATCTTCGCACGCTACGGCCCTACGGTCTCCGGTGGCCTGTTGACGGCTGAGATGTATAGCCGCGGCTTAGCCCAGAGGCCGCCCAAGGATAAAGCCTCGGAACGTTACTACCAGTCTTACCACGAATGGCGCAGAAATGATCCCGTCCACGGATTATGTGAAAAACTCATACTGGTCGGCAACTCCTACGACTTGTATTACTCCAGTTCCTATGATCACAGCTACCCACAATTAACGCTTCATCCCACGCTCGTGAAGGCCGCCGCGCCCGCAGATCCTATAGCCTGGAGTACTTCCCGCGTAACCGATGAGACCGTGGGAACCGGGCGCCGCTCGTCCGCCGAGGTGGCGCTGGACCTTTGGCGGGTTGCAGCGACACTACGCTCGATGGGGACATGGCCAACCGTCAAGGGCGACTCGCCTGCCAAGGCGACGCGCGCGCGGATGCAAAAGGAAGTGGGTCTGTACCATGCCGGAAAAGACCTGCTGTCGCCGCCCGATGTGGAGTCGCTCTTCTACGAACTGCTCCACCGCATGGGCTTGATGAATTTTGGGGACAAACGGCAATGGATCCGCGAGGAAGCATTGGAACGGCATATGCAACAACCTCCCGCCGCACAAGCATGGCCCTGGGTGCGCGCGTGGCTCCACATGCCGCTGTGGCAGGATGGGATCGGTGTCGTTCCCGAACGCGACAGCGATTACGCTCCCGGCCGCATCGAACCCTCCAGGCTCCATCACGCGCGCGAATTGCTCGCGTGGGCGCTTTGCGGCGTGGCCCACGCGTCGAATTGCTGGCTCGACCTGGAGATCTTTCTGCGGGATCTCTGGCGGACAACGCAGGAGACTTCGCTCGACTTCTACTGGTCTGGCTTCGCCTGGAATCCGGAATTCGAGATGGGCCGAAAGAGAGAGCAATATCCCGCGGGAGAAGACCGCACCCTCGCTTTCTGGCTCGCCTGCGAGGCTGTCTGGGCGGCGAATGTCATTATGGTCACGCTGGTCACGCTTGGCCTGGTCGAACGCGGCCAGACTGCCGGCAAGAACGTCCGCCCGTGTTTTCGCCTGACGGAATTGGGACGCATCGTGTTCGGCGCTCCCGAAGTCGAGGCTGCTCCAAAGCGGGGAGACGGGCGTTTCCTTACGGTGCAGCCCAATCTGGAAGTGGTGGCCTATCTTGAATCGGCGGATGCGCGGCAAATTTGCACGTTAAGCCGCTTTGCCGCCTGCGCGCCGCGGGCGAGTGGCCCCGTCCAGACATTCGCGCTCCGCCGCGAATCCCTGTACGGGGCACTGGAATCCGGCATGACCCTCGATGAAGTTCGCACTTTCTTGACCGAATACGCAAAAACCGAACTACCCGCAAACGTCGAACGGCTGCTGTCGGAATGGGCAGGCAGACGCGAGTCGCTGGTGCTGTGGACGAAGGTCGTGTTGGCTTTGGGGCCTGCGAAAACCCGGACTCAGGGCCGGGCATTAAATAGCGACGCATTTCTGTTGCCGTCGGTGGCCGTCAAGACAGCCGGCGAAGACTTTGCAGACTGGACGATCCTGGACCATGAGGACAGGCCGGAGCGGACCTGGACCACCGATGAACTTGGCAGCCTGACGACCATCGGCGGCCACAGCATTTCACGATTGCGGCTTGCCCGCATCGCGGACCGCTCGGCGATGGGCTGGCAGATTACGCAACAGTCCGTGGGACGCGCGTGCACGACTGGTATGACGGCCGACCAGATTCTGGGATGGCTGGGCGGACATCTGAGCGGGGATATTCCGGCCTTGGTGGAAGTTTCCGTCCGTAATTGGGCGACGCGCCGACAAGGCGCCGAGCTGCGTCAAGTCCAGTTGCTGCGGATTATGCAACCACAGGCAAAGGAAGCGCTGCTTCACAGTGAGACTTTCCGGCCATTCCTGGCCGGACACATCCCGCCGGAATGGTTCTTGATTCGCGATGATTATTTGAGCGAAGTTCGCGGATTGCTGAAAAGGCTCGGATTCACGATCGGTGACTCCATGGATCCACCACCGCTCGGGGCAATGCGTAACCCTGCAAAAGAATCGCCCGCTGCCATCCTTCAAATCAGAGCGATTCCGAAGCGACGTGGCCGACCCTAACCCAACTTCCACGGTTGCCGGAGTGAAATAATGTGTTTACATGTCGCGCTGCGCTTAAATCGGATAATTTGGGTTGATGGCCAATTTTATGGTACTTAAATCGGAAACAGCTAAAGTGAGAGTGTAGTTAAATAAGATACATATTTATGGCATTTTTGGTTGCAGATTCGGCCTGCAAACGACGTGGGAGTTCTGTTAAGCCGTAGACCGAAGCTATCTTGCTGCGGTCAATTCGCCTGCCGAGGTTGGTTCCTTACGGCCAGCGCTTTTGCTTGCGATAATACCATGCCGAGACGAGGCGTCGCCGAAGAGATACGGGCCACCGCAGACTGGATTGTTCAATTGCTTCTCCTTCCAAATCCGACATGATCCCCAGCAGAGTCGCCCACAGAAGCAAGCCTCGGCGATAATGCCTCGCGCGCAGGCGCCGATCGCAAGTGGGAGCTGCATTTTCAATGAGCGCGGTGATGATTCGGAGGATATCTCGCCTCGAGTAAGGAAGCGCGCGGATGGGTTGCCATGGGGAGTAAGGGTTTAGGCTCCGCGTGAGCAATTGGAGCATATCTTCAACGAACTGTCGAAAGGCCC
>JBOGJX010000014.1:0-6610 GCA_050745285.1 Terriglobia bacterium | reverse complement strand
GCAGAGTTTTAAAAGCAAAACTCTGCGCTACATCTGTTGTGGAATCATGAAAGGCCACAGAGTTTCAAAGGCAAAACTCTGCGCTATATTAGGGCGACCCGGCGGCGCGCCGCAATTGGTCAAGGTTGGTTGAAAATGCCCAGCGCATTCCGCCGCGGCCGCTCGAGTCGAAAAACGGATCGTTATAAACAACGCGGCTTCCGCCCAAGTCGAAATGGAAACGCATCTCCTTGAGTCCGAAATCGCTTAACCCGGCCCTCACTGCGGGCTGGCGGTCCCGCTCACAGTAAAGAAGAAGAAACCCGCCACCTCCGGCTCCGGTAATCTTTCCACCCGTAGCGCCGCACTGGCGGGCAATCTCGTAGATGCGATCGATGCGGGGATTTGAAATCTTGTTGGAAATCCGCTTCTTAATGGTCCAGCCCTCGTGCAGCATATTGCCGAACGATTCAAAGTTACCATCGAGCAGAACCTTGCGCATTCGCGGAACCATTTCCTTAAGCTCCGCCAGGGCGTCCAGAACTCCGCCTTCTCTTTGCTGCACGGACCGGTCTTGTCCGCTCAGAATCGCGGAGCTGTCCCGCGAGCTGCCGGTGAAAAATAACAGCAAGTTCTGCTCAAGGTCCATCAGCATGTCCGGGCTTAAACGCAGAGGCTCGACGCGGACCCCACTGGATTCGAAATACACCGTCTTGATTCCACCCACAGCCACACCGTACTCGTCCTGCTTGCCCACGGGCCTTTGCAACATTTCCCGCGCAATGTGGAACGCCTCCTCGGCAAGTGGAAGATTCTGGTCATCGAGGCCCAAATACACGCGGAGGGTCTTCAGGAGATTCACGCAGACCGCGGCCGAAGATCCCAAGCCTGTTCCTGGCGGGACTTCGGAAGCCATGAAGAGGTTGACCCCGACGTTGCAGCGCAGGTGTTTCAGGACCGCAAAAGGGATTTCAAGATCAATTCCCTGGAATTTCATTTTCTCGATCTGCTCGCAGGATTCCAGGGTCTTCAAGTCGGAGGAAATGATCTGGGTCTGTTGATCGTCCCTCTCGGTCAGGACGGTATATACATACTTATCAATGCTGGTGCTGAGGACCAGGCCGCCGTGGTTCTCATAATAGGCGGGAAAATCGGTACCCCCACCCGCAAAGCTGATTCGAACCGGCGTGCGGACAATAAGCATTTGTTCCTAACTTCCTGAGATATTGAGCGTGTCAGTAGAGACAGTGCTCGTGGGGAATCCGGGCGGAAAGACCTGGCGGCCTGGCCGGGTCTTGCGCCGTGACGCCAACGTGTTGATCGTCGCCAAAACCAGGGCCAAATCGACAAGCGGGGTGTAGTTGGCGGCGTATTCCAGATCGTATTTGGTTTTGAGGTCGGACGAATCCTTTTCCCGGAGTCCCTTAACCTGGGCCAGTCCCGTAATCCCCGGCTTCAATTGCAGGCGCCGCCTGTGCCAGGCGGAATAATGCCGCACGCGCTCCGGGCTTTCCGGTTGAGGTCCCACGAAACTCATATCTCCCCGGAGCACATTCCAGACCTGAGGCAATTCGGAAATGCTGTAACGGACGAGCGACTGGGCAAGCCGCGAATTCCCCGGTCCCTCCGCGTGCGGCGCCGATCCATCATGCGGCCCCAAATCGAAGCGATAAAGCGTGAAGGGCCGTCCTCCCATACCGATCCGGGCTTCGCCCCGGATCATTCTTCTCGAGGTCAGGTAAAGTGTTGTGCTGATCAAAGCCATGGCTGGCAGCGTCAACGGCAGCGTCACGACGGCCAGGCACACGTCAATGATGCGCTTCACGAATTGAAGAGAGGGATGGAGAAAGGTTCCCTTCATTTCAAGTATGGGAATTCCGTCAATGCTGAAGCTCTCGATGTGGCTGGTATGGAGATCGTAATACTCCGGCACCGATTTGATGGTAATTCCCCTCTGCTGGCAGTGGGCGATGAACTCCAGGGTCTCGGTCTCGCGGCGGACGGGAATGGCAAAGAGAAGCTCGTGAATATTCATGGCCGCAAGCTCGCGAGCCATTGACTCTGACCCGGTCATCACGGCTTCGTGGTTACCTGTCTTCAAATTCCCGTTGCCCTGCATCCTGCCAGTGGCCGGCGCCAGATAACCCACCAACTCGTAATGTAGATCAAGATGGCGCTCGATCCGCTCGGCCAGCTCGGCGGCTAATTCCGAGTGGCCTACAATCACAACACGGCGCAAGCCCATTCCATACTTCCGCATGTGCTTCAGCGCGGCCCGGTATATCAAACGCGTGGCAAAAAGGAATAGAACAACCAGGAGGGATAGGAATAGAAAAAGCAAGCGGGAATAGTATGCCCGGGCCAGGTACATTCCCGCCAGTAGAGAAGCAATCAGGAACAGCGAGGCGGTGACCAGCTTTGAGATGGCCAGCGTGGACTCTCCCATGCCAGGAAAGTGGTCCACGCCGTAGAGCAGGAAGATCAGGATCCAGGTTCCCAAAGATAGGAGGATGGCAAATCCGTACGATGCGAACGGCGGAGTGGGTAAATTCGAATTGGGAAAGACGATCCCCGTTTCGTAACGAAGGGAATAGGCCACCCTGAACGCGATGACAATTGCAGCCAAGTCCGCAAGGAGCAGGAGATACTTGGGCAAATTACCTTTCATCGTGCTAAATGCCTCCGTTTAATACCGGCGGAATGACATCCCAGATGTCACGAACGCGCGTGTTCACCCCTGACAACCGGTCATGCCGCTATGCGACACCCCCCAAAGCATAAAAATGGTGCAGCCACGGCACCATTGGCGTGCCGTGGGATTTTGCCAGTCGCGGATAAAGGCCCACGGCACAAACGCCGTGCCGTGGCTACCGCTCGAGCCCAGCGACGCTGCCTTTACTGAAGTTTTCGGAGCAGTCGGTCATGTCGCTTTGGTGACACCCGCGAAGCACGAAAATAAGGCGTAGGGGCGCTGCTTGCTGCGCCTGAGGGCACGCCATGGCGTGCCCCTACATAGAAGGAAGAATCCCGCAAGTTGTTGCTTAGGCACGAAAGCAGATTCTTTGTTTCGCTCAGCAAGGACAGCCACATAGAGCTTTTCAGCAACCGCTAAAGGTTCCGTCGCGCTCCGTGGGTTGAGACGGGGTTGAGAACGATTGGCGCCAATAGCTGATGACTTCGCGCATAGTCTCCGAAACCGGAATCAAGGGTTCCCACCCTAGATCCCGAGCAGCTTTGGCGTTGTCCCCAACAATCCCAGGCTTCCCTCCGGCTTGGGATTCCGAAGGGCATGACCCCACGGAAATTGTCTTGGATGACCCGGCAATCAGATTTTCAGCGATCGTCTGAACAGTAACACCCTTTCCCGAGCAGAGGTTATAAGCCTCGCCGGGCGTTCCTATGACTAATGCACTATGATACCCCCGAACAACATCCCTGACATGGGAAAAATCCATCCGGCGGCTGAGACCCAAAACCTCCAACCGGGGAGTGCGAAGGCCGCGCTCAATCTCAACCACCTTCCGCGCCAAGTCCGGGCAGACAAAGCCTTGCCCCTGGCCGGGTCCTGTGTGATTGAAGGCCCGAGCGATTACAATCTCAATTCCGTAAGTCTTCCAGTATTGATATGCAGCCATCTCGGCCGCAGCCTTGCTTGCGGCATAGGGGGATTCGGGCTTCAATGGTGCATCCTCCGGAACCGGCTCGTGGCTCTCCCCGCTCCCCCCGCTTCCCCAATTCCCATAAACGTGCGATGAGCTTACCAGCAGAAACCGGCACCGGATCTCGCGGAGCCTTATGGCTTCGAGTATGGCCAGCGTTCCGCCGAAGTTGACCGCGAAGGTCTCCTGAGGGCACTTCGCGGACTGGGCGGGAGAACTCTTGGCCGCAAGATGAAATACCAAGTCAGGCCGGACATCACCCAGGTAACCCCCTACTCGCGCCCGGTCCTGTAAGTTGATAGAAGTATAATGAACGGCCGCTCCATCTATGGGTAGGAATGGTTTGAAGTCGTTTTCCTGGGACGCTCCATAGACATCCAAGCCTTTCTCTAGCAGCAGTTGGGCCAGGTAGTTGCCCGCAAAGCCGGCGATGCCCGTGATTAAGGCCTTCATCAGATTCTCACCGGCTGGAAAGACTCTGAATAGGCAGTTCTCTCTTCCAATTTAAGGTCTGCCGCCGTCATATCCACAATCAAATCCCGGAAGCTGATTTCGTGCCGCCAGCCCAGCTTGGCACGCGCCTTGGAGGAGTCGCCCAAAAGGAAGTCAACCTCGGCGGGCCGAATCAGGGATGGATCTTGAACAACGTATTCACGCCAGTCGAGCCCCAGGTGGCCGAAGGCGATGTCCAGCACGTCACGAACCGCGTAACTCTCTCCCGTTGAGATCACGTAATCGTCCGGGCCTTCCGCTTGCAACATGAGCCACATTGCCCGGACGTAGTCCTTGGCGTGCCCCCAATCCCTGCGTGCATCGAGATTCCCCAGCATGAGGTTCTTTTGCCTTCCCAGCTTGATACGGGCAGCGGCGTTGGTGATCTTGCGCGTCACGAACTCAATTCCACGGCGCGGCGACTCATGGTTAAAAAGGATGCCGGAGCAGGCAAACAAGCCGTAGCTTTCCCTGTAGTTCAGAGTAATCCAATGCCCGTAGAGCTTTGCCACGCCGTAGGGGCTGCGAGGATGAAAGAACGTCTTTTCCGTTTGGGGCGTCTCGGCCACTTTGCCAAACATCTCGCTGCTCGAAGCCTGGTAGAAGCGGATCTTCGGATTTACTTCCCGAATGGCCTCGAGCATCCGCGTCACGCCCAAAGCCGTGAATTCCCCGGTTAAAACAGGTTGAGTCCAGGAGGTGGCCACGAATGATTGCGCGGCCAGGTTGTAAACTTCGGTTGCCCGCGCTGTTTCGAGCGCCCGGTGCAGGGAATTCTGGTCCAGGAGATCACCCGAGATCAGCTCGATCTTGTCGCGCAGATGCCCAATCCGTTCAAAATTCACTGTGCTGGTGCGGCGCAGAAGTCCAAATACCTTGTAGCCCTTTTCGAGCAACAACTCGGCCAAATAGGAGCCATCCTGGCCGGTGATTCCTGTAATGAGCGCTCGTTGATTCAATCGATCTCCCTTTCCATGCTAGGGGTAGCCACGGCACGATTGTGTGCCGTGGGCTTTTCCAATGCAAGATTCCACGGCACAAACCCCGTGCCGTGGCTACCAACTCTCGCACGCCCTTACTTCCCGTATCCTGCCGGGTGCTGTTGTCTCCAGCGCCAGGCGGATCGGACAATATTCGCCAAATCAGAGTGGGCCGGTTTCCAGCCCAGTTCACCGGACAGCTTGGTCGGACTTGCAACCAGTCTGGCCGGATCTCCAGGGCGGCGGGCGGCGGCTTGAACATTTACCTTCCGTTGCGTTACGGCCTCAACCGCTTGCACAGCCTGACGGATGGAATATCCTTCGCCCAGACCGACATTGTATACTGCGCACTTTATCTTATCGAGCCGACGGAGGGCGAGGATGTGCGCCTGGGCGATATCGAGCACGTGTACAAAGTCTCTTACGCAGGTTCCGTCGGGAGTCGGGTAATCTTCTCCATAGAGGAAAAACTTTTTCGAAGGGTCTAGGGCCGCATCAAGAAGCCGCGGGAGCAGGTGAGTTTCCGGACGGTGGTCCTCGCCCAGCAGTTTTGTGGCGCCTGCCGCATTGAAGTACCGCATCGCGGCGAATTGGAGGCCGTACGCGCGGGCATACCAACCCAGCACCCCTTCGATCACCAGTTTTGTTTCGCCATAGGGATTGACCGGCGCCTTGGGATGGTCCTCCGGAATGGGCACAACCTGAGGTTCCCCATAGACAGCAGCGCTAGAGGAGAAAATAAAATTCTTGATCTTGTTTTCGAGCGCGACGTCAAGCATTGTGAGCGTCGCGCTAACGTTATTTTGGTAAAAGATCGCAGGATTGCGGATGGATTCATCCACCAACGCCTTAGCGGCAAAGTGCATGATCGCATCGATCTTGAACTTCTTGAATGCGCTTCGCAGCCGCCCCGAATCCGCAATCTCCCCTTTGACAAACATCGCGCCTGCCGGGACAGCCGCCCGGTGTCCTGCGGATAGGTTGTCATAAACGACCACCTGATGTCTCTGTTTGATAAGTTGCCCGGCACAGACGCTGCCCACATAGCCGGCGCCGCCGGTCACAAGGATGTTCATAGCGCTAACATGCTCCCTCCGAAGTCACCGAGGCGCCGCGTCCTTCCCCGCCAAAACAACAATGACCGTTCTCAATAAAATTTTGACATCCAGGCTAACCGACCAATGATCAATGTATTCCAAATCCTTGGTCACCCATACCTCAAAATGCGGGTCATGGCGAGCCGTCACCTGCCACCAGCCGGTAATGCCGGCCGGAACACTTAGCCGTCGCCGCTGGCGATCGTCATAAAGGGCCACCTCGTCGGGGGCTTGCGGGCGCGGTCCGACCAGACTCATGTCGCCGCGGATCACATTCCACAACTGGGGAATTTCATCCAAGCTGTATTTCCTTAGAAACCTGCCCACGCGAGTTACACGCGGGTCATTGGGTATCTTGACCATCAGCTTTCCGCCCTGGTTGAGATGGGCGAGATCCTTCAGC
>JBOGJX010000013.1:0-7062 GCA_050745285.1 Terriglobia bacterium | reverse complement strand
AGAGGCCGTAATCTTCCTTGTCAGATACGCCGGAGTACATTTGCCACATGGCTGTGCCGATGAACGGGTAGTCGCCGTTGTCCGCCTGGAAGTTCCACGCCCCGCCAGCCGTCCCCGCCAGGTTTCCAAAGTTCTTTGGGTAGGCTGCTGGCGCCGGATTCGATGGGTTGCCAAACGCCGGGCAGAATGGCGGCGTGACGATGGGGGCCGTCCATGCCGAGCAATTCGTTGGACAATAGCTCGCCGTGTTCCCGGTCAGCCAGTAGTCGTAAAACATTTGTCCTTTATCGCCCTGAGTTGGCGTAGACCAATCTTCCACGCCATAGGGATTCGTTACGTTCGCTATCGCCGCCCACACCTGGAAGTTTGCCGTGTGCGTCTTGGCGAATGTGCAAGTCATTGTGCTATTTCCCGCGCCAGCCACCAGATTGAACGTGCACCCAACAACTTCTTCGTTCGGCTGATTGGGGTCAACCGTCACGTTATAGACTTTGCTAGGGCTTGATGGCACGTTGCATGGGCTGGCCCCAGTCTCGGCGCACGCCAGATTAACCGGGTGGCTTCCAGTAGACGCTACCGCTGTGTTGCTCGTGGTCGAAAGGTCGCGGTATTGAGAGTCATTCTGAGCGTCCGGGCGGTAATAGACCAGGATCGGAACCGTATCGCCCGATTGGGTGTACTCGTTATCCGCGGATTGTCCCGTGATGCACAAGTCTCCGGGGGGAGCAACCGCAGATTGAAACATCATTGCATTCCGGCCCGCGCCTTTGTAAACAGCGTAGCGGGACTGCTCAAAGTGGTCCCACGGATTGGTCGTCACTCCGGGCAGCGCCGCGTCTACGGTAGCTTTAAACGTGGACACGTAGTAGTCGGCGTAGTGCATGATGAACGAGTCAAGATCGTTGTACATCTGCGACGTAACCAAGATTCCGGCTGCGTGGTTCTTGGCAATCGTTGCGGTGAAGTGTCCGGCAGGATAAGCGTCCATCGTCACGCCGGTAGCCACCACTGCCTCGCGGTTCAAGGCATTCTGGCCGTCCAGGTATACCGTTGTTCCTTCTCTGATTCCTACGACGTTAGCCACGTCAATGGTCACGCCTGCGCCCGCTGTCATAGCGTTGGTGGAAGTAGTGTATCCGAGCGAAGTCAAGTAGTACGGATCATAAGTTCCAGGCGTCCCTACCACCGTGCTAACCCACGTATGGAATCCATTCTCGTCCAGGAAGTCGCGCCCTGGGTCTTGGGTGGAATCCTCGTTCCAAGCGGTTAATGAGGCTGATCCCCAGTGAGCGTATCCACCCGCCTGAATGACTGCCCCCGAAGCATGAGATTGGAGAAAAACGCCTGTCACGGTCCCTGTTCCAATCGCCGTGATTCTCACCATCTCGCGCGATGACGTTGCAGGGGCCGCGTCCAAGGACCGGCCCACGGCAAGCCCGGTCGTTGAACTGATTGTCACCGTCTGCGCGGTCGTAGAGCCGGTCACGGCTTGCGTAAGCGTTCCAGCATAAGTCAGCGGCCATCCCGTCAGCGTGGCGCAATTGTAAGATGCCTCGATCAGCCCCCACGCCTCGTCCAGCTTGCAGACGCCGTTATCGCCGGTGCCATAGCCTGCGCCATCGGTGAGCGTGTCGAAAGAGCCTGCGCCGGTTCCATAGCTGCCGCTGATTCCACTTCCCTCAAACCAGGCTTGCATCTCGGTTTTTGTGTGGTTGACCGTATCAATACCGAGCGGCGTTTCGAGCTTCGCGCCGGAAGCGTGCGCGCGCGCAGTCACGGTGGTAATATGCACGTTATTCGCGGCATTGCATCCCGCCGGGCCGCTTGCTCCAACCCCATCCACCGTGTAAGGGCCGTCTTCGTAGGTCGCGCTGTCGTAGCCCTTCATCCCCGGATCAAACGTAACGGTGTTGTTAGGAACGCTGGTAGAGAATGGCTGCGTATAAACAACCGTCAAGCATTGGCCGCCAGCCGCAATGGGCGCATTTAAGGAGGTAAAGTTGTAGCTGACTCCAGAATTCCCGAAATAAGTAAGCGGTGGACCGTTTTCGAGCGTGTAGCCCACTGAAATAATAGAATCGCCGGAAGGATGGTCCAAACGAAATACTCCTCTGATGTGAGTTCCGTCTATTACCGACCATCCGCCTGGACTCAGTACTTCTTCAGATGTCGTGCCTTTGCTCAGGTCAAGGTAAGGTACGGAAGACATCCCGGTGGTGCTTCCCACGACGACGGTTTGCGCGGTTGCCGAGTGCGTCACGTTGGCGGTGAACGTTGTGCGCGCGTAAGCCGGAAAATCCGATTGAGAATTCAGCGTGGTCGCGTAAGGAGACGATATAAGCCCCATCCAGCCAGCGTGGGCTGCATAATTTCCGCCTTCACCCAGGCTTGGAGAATCGAGCAATCCGCCGAAATAGTCAGTGTCATCTCCGGTTACGGCGAAAATCCAGTCTGTCCCGCTGCGCACAACGAAACCTTGCGGGTGCGTCTGCGTGGTCGTGCACTGAAACGTCGAGCCACTGATGTTGGAAATCTTCACGTCTTCGCCATCGGCTAATCCCGGATCAATCATCGCCGTGCAGGGCGAAGCAGCCCCGGCGCACGCCGAAAGGCCCGCAGCGCTTGCCAGCGTTATGGTATACGTTCCGGGCGCAAACGGGCCAGTCGATGATCCATTCATCAGGGTTTCCGTAGTGCCCGCAACACTGCCGCCAATCCAGGATGCAACCGTGAAATCGATTGTGTAGTTGTTAGTCTGCGGGCAGTACGATGGCTTGGCCCCATGATCATCAGTGTCGTAAACCGACTGCGAGCAAACCCACTGCGGGTCGAAAATGTCAAACCAGTCAACGTTCGGGATGCCATAAGTGAGAGCTCCAGGGAAGGCCTGTGGCTGACCAAAGACGATTGTCGGCATCATGGCGGACAGCTTTTTGATGGTGTGGTATCCCCAGTTGTCGCTGCCACCAGTGAAATCTACCCGCCGCACGGCGATCCCCGTAGACCTTGCCCAATAGAAGAAAGGCATGGGAGGGTTGGCGACGGCGGGGTTTGCCGAGGCGTTAGGAAATGGGAAATATGCGTCCTCAACGTTTTCCGAATTCAGGTTGTTCCCAACCGTATTGAACCCAAACGCCTGCATCCGCTTGGCGCGAGCATTCATGTACGTCGCGACGTTGTCGCCATATTTAGCGAAGTTCGACGCATAGTTCGTCGAATCATACTGATTGAGGCCGGGAATCTCAAAGCTGTTGGAGAAGAAGGCGTTGTCCATCGGATCGCAAACAAACCACCGGCCCGACACTTTCAACTCGTGCCAGTAGCCTTCCCAACCGGTTGCGGTGTTGTTCATGTCGAGCGACGAGCGGATAACGCCCGTTCCGGCACTCTGGCGCGCCGCCGTCTGGCACGGGGCGGCGAGTAGGCCGCCAAAAATATCCGTGGCATACGGACTCGCCCCCAAAGTCACACCGCCACTGAGGGGCCCTTGAGCGGGTAGCGCAGCAGGGAAAAAGGCAAGCGCGAAAACAATAATTATTTTCCTAAACATAGCTCTCCTGATTATTCGTGGAGTATAAAGGTGGCCTGGAGGCCAGCATAAGTAGTCCATACAGTTGCCGGTGGCGTGATCGTGGCAGGCTGCGCCCCGCCAGTTGTTGCGCCCAAATCTATATCACTGCGGAAAGTTTGGGCCGCCGCTGAAGCGTAGACGCGGGCTGCTGGCGCCGTGGCGCTTGTGGTCAGACCAAAATAATACTGGCCTGCCGCAAACTGCACGATTCCCTCGTTAAATGACAGCGTAATGTCTCCTGTCGTAGTTAAAGCTGTAGGAAGCACATGCGCCAGAAGCGTTCCTGAAGAGTTAAAGACGCCAAAAGAGTACAAATTCCCTGCGTTCGTGTCCGCCGTTTGCACAGAGATTGTTATTTTTGAGGCAGAAACAGGGTAAGTCAGCGTAATGCCCTCGACGCTTTCGGTGTTATCGCCAAAGCCCACTGTCCCGTTTGGATAAAATCCCGTCACCCAGTAGTTTTGAGGCGTAACACCTGAGGCTGAAATCGAAATATTACCCGCGCTGGGATTGGCAATTGTGATTCCAGGACCGCTCTCAAAATTGATTGGAGTTGACGCGGAAGTTGTTGTGCCGTTCACCTGTATGATGATGGCGCCGCCGTTTGCGACCCCAACAATTTTCGTTCCACTCCATCCCAATACTTGACCAGAAGTAGGCGCTGTTGAACTTAGCGGTACGCTGGTTGATCCAAAATGCAGACCGGTGACCTGAGCTCCAGTCCATGATCCGGTGATGTCGCCGTTAAGAGGAGCGATGGGCGTCACCGTTCCTCCATTTGCCGAGATGCTTGGAACGTTGCCCGTGTTCGAGCCAATAGAAATCGCGCTTCCGATGCCCGGCGCCATCGCCGCCGTAGGCAGTGTCAGGGTTTGGCTTGTCGATCCCCCGTTGATGACCACGTTCCCCACAGTCAGCGTTTTGGCGGAGTCGCTCCAGTTGAGATTTGCATTGTCCTGCGCAAGCTGCCCCGACGCATTGATATAGAGCACGCTGCCACTCGTCGAGCCGCTCACCGCCCCGCCAATCGCCATCGAGCCAGACGCGGCGCACGAACTCCATGTCATCGCGGAACCGGTGCTGGTAAGGCACTGGCCGCTCGCGCCGAGCGTTGTGATCCCGGTGCCCCCATTGGCGGGGGCCAGCGGACCGCTGAAATTGAATTGAATATTGCCCGCCTTCGAATTCGAGACGGTGATGTACCCGCCGCTCTGAAAATTGACGGGCGTTTGCGAAGAGGTGTTCGCGCCGTTCACTTGAAACACGGCAGAGCCGCCTCCTGCGCCGCACGCTGCACCCGCGTCTGTCACAACGCCGCTCGATGACCATTTCGCGCAATCTCCCGCTGTGATTGTCCCGGTAAACTTCGTTGCGTCGGAAGGCAGTTGCACGTCGCTGAGCGATCCGGTCAGATTGGTGAAATTGATGGCCGGAAGGTCCGCAATATTCAGGGCGCGAAATGAAGGAGTACCGCTTGAGCCGTTAGGCGAAGCGAGCACAAGGTTCGCATTTTGGCTGGCCAATGCGCCGGTCAATGTGCCGCTAGACGTCACGGGAGCGCCGCTAACTGTAAAAATATTCGGCAGCGATAGCCCGACGCTCGTCACCGTGCCCGAGCCTCCGCCGCTGGTTCCTATGCCCTCTACCCTGATCGTTTTTGTGGACGGATCATAGATGGCGCTCAGAACTTGGTCTGCGCCACTGGTAATTCCGTACTTCGGGGATGCCTTCTTGCTCTTTGATACGTCCTGCTTCGCGGGACCTCTGGCAACCAAATTGACCGCCGTAAACACAACAACAGAGAGGAGTACAAATCGGCCGGCACCCATCCAAGAAAGCAGCCTTTCGTTCCGGTTCGTCATTGTCCATTCCTTTGGAGACCTTGCCGTCCGCTCGTGAGCGACTCACCCATGTGCGCCAAGGATCGAGGTCTTCAACTTTTAGGGTTTGCTTCCGGTTTCCGGCGTTCATGCTCGCCACGCCGTGGGCGCTGCTTGGGCGCCCGGTCGATTCCGATCGATGGGCTGGCGCACCAAAGAGGTGCGCTGGTGTGGCATCCTGGAGAAAGTAGCAGCCTGGCACTCACCGGAATAGAAATTAGAACCGTCGAGGGGATATGCTAGCAACGTAGCCTACGTCGGCTACACGAATAAATGTATATGACCGTGAAGAGATTAGGGAGACAGATGGGACAGATGAGATGGTTTATTTCGAAAAGATGAAGGAGACGGACGGGACAGATGAGTGGTCACCCTAAGAGGGTCCAGAAAAGCCCGCAAACGTGTCATTCTGAGGAGGTCGCCGCGACGACCGGCGAAGAATGTCGTAAGTTGTTGACGGAACACGAAAGCATATTCTTTGCTGCTATGAAAATAGCCAAACGAGCTGCTGAAAATACATGGGTTGAGACGTTCTTTGTAGGGGCACGCCATGGCGTGCCCTCAGGCGCAACAAGCAGCGCCCCTACGCAATTTTCATCCCAAGTGGCGCACCGCAGACGCATGAGGTCTGCTATGAAAATAGCACGCCAACTTATCCCGTCCTTGACCCTGTCAGGTTCCGACGGTAGAATTTCTAGGCGTCCGGGATGCGTAAGATTTAGGCTCCGGGATGGGCTGGAGATTCATACATGCGGCGAAGGCTGCGAACAAGAGGCACGTTTGAGGATCACAAACTCACCCTTGGTGATAGGAATCGGAGGGGGAACGGGCACGGGCAAAACGAGCGCTGCGCGCCATATATGCGAGAGATATGCTGGAACGGGCGTCGCGTTGCTGGATCAGGATTCCTATTATCTGGATCGGAGCCATCTCCCTCACGAGGAACGCTCCCGCCTCAACTATGACGAGCCCTCAGCGATTGATCACGGCCTGCTTTTATCCCATTTGACAGATTTGCTGCAAGGTTTCAGCATCCAAAAGCCTCAATACTGCTATGCCACTCACACCCGCAGGGGAGAGCCGGACGTCGTTGCTTCAGCGCCAATCGTCATCCTTGAAGGCCTGTTCGCTTTGTGGGATCCGAAGGCTTGTGAGTTAATGGCGCTTAGGGTGTATCTTGACGCCGATCCTGACATCCGGCTCATCCGGCGAGCCCGGCGGGACCTTGCGCAACGCGGGCGCACGATCGAATCCATTATCACCCAATATCTGCAGACGGTCCGCCCCATGCACCAGATGTACATCGAGCCTACCAGGGCTAGAGCTGATCTTGTTCTCGACGTTTCATCGGGATCATACGCGGAGTTGGATATGCGGGTTGACCGGCTGCTTTCCGGTCATTCCAAGATATAGTTGCGCCCGTTTATGACACCCGCACATGAAAATACGGACGGAAGGGCATGGCGTCAGCCATGCCGCCACCATTCGCATTCCTCTCCCCCCTCGCCCGCGCGTGCGGGAGATGGGGGGGCTGTAAGTTGGGGTGAGGGCGGCGCTTACGGCACGGTTAAAACCGTGCCCTTTCTTCATCTTAACCGAAATCTTCTGGGC
>JBOGJX010000012.1:0-11906 GCA_050745285.1 Terriglobia bacterium | reverse complement strand
GCGCAGGCAAGTCCTGTGCAAGAGCCGATTCGATATGATCCAGGTTCTCCCAGGCCGCTGCTTCCCGCAACCCTGCTGCGAGCATCGCGTCGCGCAGCCACTGCCAGCTTGCCTGAATCTCATCCTTCGGAACAAACACCTGGAAGAATCGCTGCGCGCGCCCTTCGCTGCTGACCAGCGTTCCATCCGACTCCGCAAAAGTTCCCGCCGGGAGAACCACTTCCGCTTTTGATACGGTGCGATTCATCAGCGAGTCGAGCACGACCACATGCTTCGCGGAATTCAAAAACTCATCGATCGCGCTTTGCGGCGCACGGCGGTAAAGATCGTTTTCAAGAATCACAACCGTCTCTGCTTCGCCCTTTTGCATCAACTCCAGCGCCTCGTGAAGAGGCCGCGCATTCATCAGGCCAAGGCCAAGGCTGTTCGCCTCAGGCGCCGTGAAGCTCAACCCGGCGGGTTTACCGGCGCGGCATAAGGCCCACGCTACACTCGCAGCCGCCTGAATCAGAGGCTCGCAATTGAGACTTGGACCGGCGACAACGAGCGGCCGCTTAGCATCCTTCAACGCCTCAGCAATCCGCGCCGCCAGCGCGCGCACCTCTTCCGGAAGGCCAGCGACAACGGGCGCCTGACCGTCTAGCTCGTGAGCGACCGTGAAGCCCAAACGCGCAATATTATCTGGAGCTGCGCGGTATGTCTCCGTTGCCACATCGTCCAGCCTGGTGGAATGCGGAGTCGCGATGAAGAGCGGGCCGTGCTTGTCCTGCACCGACTCGCGCACGGCATGATCCAGCCAAAGTGGAATCTTGAGCTTCTCCACCTCTTCAAAGGGTTTCTGGCGGACCGACTGGCGCAATGCCAGAGCCAATATCGGCGCCACCTGGGTGACGTCCTCACCCAGAATTAGAACGGCATCCGAAAGCTCAACCTCGCGGAGCGAAGGCGTGCGCGCGGGACCCTGCTTTAGCGCGCCCAGCATAGCCGCTGTCAGCCGGTGTTCATCATCCGCGACTCCCGCGAAGAAGCGTTCCGGCCTCACCATTGCTCGCAATGCAAAATTCCCTTCGAGAGAAGCGCGGGGTGAGCCAATTCCGATAACTTTTCCACCCGCCAGTACAGACCGCAAATGATCAAGCGCCGCGGTTGTTGTTACGGGATGGAGTTTTCCATCCTTGCGGACCAGCGGTTGCCGGATGCGTTTTGGGCTATTCACAAATTCATAGCCGAAGCGTCCGCGGTCGCACAGGAAGTAGCGGTTGACGTCGCCGTTGTAGCGGTTAACGATGCGCCGCAGCGAGCCATAGCGCTCGCCCGGCGTGATGTTGCAACCCACAGCGCAATGAACGCAAACGGAAGGCGCCATTCGCAAGTCCCACTTCCGCGTGTAGTGCTTGCGCAAAGTCTTATCCGTAAAAACGCCCGTCGGACAAATCTCGACCAGGTTGCCGGCAAACTCACTTTCCAGCACCCCCTCTTCCTGACGGCCGAAATAGACCACGTTACGTATGGCAAACTGATTAAAGTCGCGGCCTCCAGCGTACTCACGGTAATACCGCACGCAGCGGTAGCATTGAATGCAGCGGTTCATCTCGTGGTTCAGGAAAGGGCCCAAATACTGATTGTAAAAGGTGCGTTTATTGAAACGGAAGCGGCGGTAGTCGTGTCCCGTCATCACCGTCATATCCTGCAGGTGGCACTCGCCGCCCTCATCGCACACCGGGCAATCGTGAGGGTGATTGAGCATCAGCCCCTCGATAATCGAGGCGCGGAAGGCCGTGACTTCAGGGTCCGCGATGGAAACACGGATTCCATCGGCCACCGGCGTCATGCAAGACATGACAATCTTCCCTTGCGCATCCTTCTCGTCGCGATACTGTTTGACTGCGCACTGCCGGCACGCGCCCACGGACCCTAGCGCCGGATGCCAACAGAAGTATGGCAGGTTGTAGCCCAGGGTCAGGCAGGCCTGAAGCACACTCTGCTCCGGATGGGCCTCCACAGAGCGATTGTCGACGTAAAACTTGGTCATCGCGATCTCCAGGGGCATCGCTTCTCGGTGATGTGCCGGTCAAAGTCGGCGCGGAAAAACTTTAAGGCGCTCTGCAGCGGCTCCGCCGCACCGGGTGCAAGGGCGCAAAACGTGTTCCCAGGAGCGCACAGCTTCGTGATAAACGAAAGGTGATCGAGATCCGACTCTTGTCCGTGACCGTCTTCGAGCGCATAGAGCGCCTTTTCCGCCCACGAGAGGCCGCTCCAGCAGGGCGTGCACCAGCCGCAGGACTCCTGCGCAAAGAAATGCTCGAGGTTCGCGACCATGCCCACGGGGCAGGTCTGATCGTCCAGGATAACCATCGTGCCGGTTCCCATCCGGCTCCCCGCCTTGGCAACATCCGTGAAATCCATCTTGAGGTCGAGGTGCTCTTCCACCAGGAAATCGGTGGAAGCGCCGCCCGGCAGCAGGCCGCGGAATTTAACCCCATCCTGCATCCCGCCCGCGTGCACTTCGAGAAGCTCGCGGATGGTGGTACCCATCGGCAGCTCCCACAGCCCTGGACGCTTCACCTTGCCACTCACCCCATAAATCTTGGTTCCGGCATCCTGCGTATAACTGAGGCGCTTAAACCAGTCAGGGCCGTTCACCACGATGTGCGGAATGTTGCAGAGCGTCTCCACATTCTGCACGATGGTGGGCTTGCCAAAGAGTCCTGAAACCTGCGGAAACGGGGGCTTCGTGCGGGGGTTGGCGCGCTTGCCTTCGAGCGCGTTCAGCAATCCCGTCTCTTCTCCGCACATGTAGCGGCCGCCGCTCATGTGAACGATCATATCCAGGCTGAACCCCGAGCCCAGAATGTTCTTGCCGAGGTAATTCTTATGGTACGCTTCCGCGATGGCCTGCTTCAGCCGCTCCTCGGAAAGGTAGTACTCTCCGCGGATGAAAATGTAGGCTACGTCAGCCTGAATGGCGTAACCCGCCACAATCATGCCCTCAACCAACTGGTGCGGATCTCCCTCCATCAATAGCCGGTCTTTGAACGTTCCCGGCTCCATCTCATCGGCGTTGGCGATGATATATTTCGGGCGCGGCGCATCCTCCCCCATCGGCACAAAGCTCCACTTCATGCCGGTGGGAAAGCCCGCTCCGCCACGGCCGCGCAGGTTGGACTTCTTGACTGCCTCGCCCACTTCGGAAGGCGTGAGCGACAGCGCTTTGCGCAGTCCCTGATATCCACCCGCCGCCTCATACGCGCTGGCATCCACGTACGAAAGATCTGGCCGGATGTTTTTGGTTAAGACTTTCTCCATGGTTTTATTGATTCATTGATCCAATGAGCCAATGGATCAATGAATCAATCCTATTTATACTTCTCCAAAACGCCGTCAAGCTTCTGTGGGTCCACGTCGTGATGCAAGTCCTGATCCACCAGCAGCGTGGGCGCATGATCGCAGGCGCCCAGGCAAACAATGGAAATCAACGTGAACCTCCCATCCGCCGTGGTCTCGCCCATCTTGACGCCGAGCCGGCTCTTCAACGCTTCGCGCAGCCGTTCGTAGCCCATGATCCAGCAACTCACACTGTCGCAGACGGAGATCACGTGCCGTCCTACAGGCTTGCGGTAAATCAGATTGTAAAAGGTCGCCACGCCGTCCAACTCGTCCGTTGACATCTCGAGCATGGCGGCAATGTCTTTCAGGCTTTCATCCGAAACCCAGCCGCGGTGCTTCTGCACGATCTTCATCGCGTCAATGCACACAGCCTGCTTGGTAGGATAATGCGCCAGCTCAGCTTCAATCTCCTGGCGCTCTTCAGGGCTCAACACGTTAACCGGCTCCCTATCGTTATCCGCAGATTACGCAGATTTCACAGATTCATAAAAGCTTCTGGACGGCTCTGTTTTGCCGCCAGTCTACCTATCTTTCGCGCGAGGTCCGGTGCAGCTAACCATAGAACGGGAAACCAGCAAATCTGTGCAATCTGCGTAATCTGCGGATTATCGGTCAATATCCGCCAGCACGAAATCAATACTTCCCAGAATGGCCAGCAGATCCGCAATGGTCAACCCGCGGCACAGGTTTGGCAGCGTCTGCATGTGGTTAAACGAAGGCGACCGGATGCGGGTGCGATAAGAAACCGTGTTGCCGTCGCTCACCAGGTAATAGCCGTTGTTGCCTTTTGTTGCCTCAATCGCGCCCAGCGCTTCGCCGGGCGGCATCACCGGCCCCCAGCTCACACCCAGGAAATGGGTAATCAGGGTCTCGATATCGTGCATCGTTTTGTTGGGTTTGAGAGGCGGAGCGGTCAGCGGATCGGATGACTTGTAGGAGCCTTCGGGCATATTGTCAACGCACTGCTCGATAATGCGCAGGCTCTGCCGCATCTCCTCCACCCGGACGACCGCGCGGTCATAACAATCGCCGTGCGTTGCCGTGGGAATATCGAATTGATATTGTTCGTAACCCGAGTAAGGCTGCTTCTTCCGGAAGTCCCACTCAAAACCACACGCACGAAGGTTAGGACCGGTCACGCCCCATTCAATGGCTTCATCCAGGCCATACGCTCCCACGCCCACCGTACGCGCCTTGAAGATGCGGTTGCGCATCACTTCCTTGTCATACTCCACCAGACGGGGCGGAAAATACTTTATGAAGTCGCGCAACATTCCATCCCATCCCTTGGGAAGGTCGTCCGCCACGCCGCCGATGCGAAACCAGTTGGGATGCATGCGCGCGCCACAGATAGCCTCGATGATACCAAAGGCCCGCTCGCGGTCGTTGAAGGTGAAAAATACAGGTGAAAGCTGTCCCAGGTCCTGCGCGAAGGTTCCAAACCAGACCAGATGGCTGATGATACGGAACAATTCGGCCAGCATCACCCGGATTACTTGAGCGCGCAGGGGCACTTTGATATTTCCGAGCTTTTCCACCGCCATCAGATAAGCGAGGTTGTTCATGACCCCGCCCAGATAGTCGATGCGATCAGTGTAGGGGATATACGTGTGCCAGCTCTGCCGCTCGCCCATCTTTTCGGCGCCCCGGTGGTGGAAGCCGATTTCGGGCACGCAATCCAGAATCTCCTCGCCATCAAGCTGAAGGGCGATGCGGATCACGCCGTGTGTGCCCGGATGCTGAGGACCGACGTTAAGGAAGATAAAGTCGCTGTCTTCACTGGACTTTTTCATGCCCCATTCTTCGGGGTGGAAGCGCAGCGCCTCCTGCTCGCGGTCCTCCTTTTCCTGGGATAATTGAAACGGTCCCATCTCCGTCGCACGCGCGGGATGATCCTTCCGCAACGGATGACCCACCCATGTGAGCGGCATCAGGATTCGAGTCAGGTGGGGATGGCCGTCAAAGGTGATCCCGAACATGTCCCACACTTCACGCTCGTACCAATTGGCGCAGGGCCAGACATCCGTGACCGTAGGGAGATGCAAGTCGTCAGATTTCAGCGCCACCTTGATCCGGAGATACTCGTTCCGGCCATAAGAGAGCAGATGGTAAACCACCGTAAAATCGCTCGGCGGCTGCCCTTCGCGGTGGGTGCGGACACGCTCGTCAATCGCCGTGACGTCATAAAACACCTTATAGGGATCCGCCACCTGTGTTTTAAGGTGCTGAAGAACACTATGGATACTATCGCGAGGCGTCCAGAACGTTGGAACTTCGTCGCAAGTCGCTTGGGCTGCAATCGACTCAGCGCCGAACTTCTCCTGGAGGTCGCTCAAAATTGTCGTGTTGGCAATCATTGCGTGTTCGTCCCTATAAGGAACCCTAAAAACACAGTGACAAGTGACGAGTGACAAGAGACGAGCGAGCCGTCAGTCTTTAGCAAGAGCGAGCAGCATTTTACCCAAACTGTATCGAAAGCTGTTTGCTGACGGCCGATAGCTTTTTTGCTTGTCACTTGTCACTCGTCACTTTTTTTCACACCGAATCCGGCTTCCGCAGGTAAGTGGCCTTGCGGCGTTCTTCCCGCTTCAAATCCTTATCGGCCGGCTGCGCAATCCGCTCGACCCCTTGCGGTCCCACCACCCAACTCAAGGGCCGGCGCTCGCTTCCAACCGCCTTTTGAAGCAGTGTCAATCCGTGCTCGAAGGCGTCCGGCCGCGGCGGGCATCCCGGGACGTAGACGTCCACCGGAAGAAACTTATCCACGCCCTGCACCACGCTGTAAATGTCATACATGCCGCCGGAGTTTGCGCACGATCCCATGGAGATAACCCATCGCGGCTCCATCATCTGCTCGTAAAGCCGCTGCACTACCGGCGCCATCTTGATGAAGCACGTCCCCGCAATCACCATAAGGTCTGCCTCGCGCGGCGTCCCGCGAATGACCTCCGCTCCAAATCGCGCGATGTCATACTTACTGGTTAAGCTGGTGGCCATCTCCACAAAGCAGCAGGAAAGTCCAAACCCAAACGGCCAAACGGAATTCTTCCTGCCCCAACCAAGCAAATCCTGCAGCCGCGAAAGCACAAGACTGCGCCGCACCTGCTCCTCAAAGGGCGACTGTAGCGAGCCCGCGCCTTGCTGCGCGCCCGGTCTGGTAATGGTCACTTCCATGTTTCACGTCCCTTCGAGCTCGGTAACGGCGATATTCTACTCGCTCGAACCCCGCAGTCTGCTGAAAAGCCTGCCGCGGCGGCTTCACGCCGCCATTCATGCGTTGAGAACATCGACCTGTGGCGATGTAAAATCGCCGCTACATCCGTCCTACACGCGAGGCTCTTCAGCGACCTGCCAGGTGTCGCGAGGCTCACTTCCGGGCCAGCGCTGCGCCTTTCTTTTCCCTGGGGGTCGTGCCGAACTCCAATGCTCCCAAACGCCACAGATAGATCAGCGTCGCCACAAGAATGCCCACAAAAACCAAAATTTCCCAATATCCCGCCCAACCCACTTCCTTGGCTGATACCGCCCACGCGAAGATGAAAACCGCTTCCAGATCGAACACCACAAAAAACATCGCGATCATGTAGAAACGGGCCGGGAACCGAACCCGCGCCGAGCCTTCTGAAGCGACGCCGCTTTCGTAAGGAACGCCCGTGGCCCTCTCGTTGTGGCGCTCGCCGAGCACATAAGACAAGCCCAGCATCGCCGCAATAAGAATCACTACGAGAATGAAATAGAGGCCAATGGGCCAAACTGCCGTGCTCATTTTTCCTCGGCTTCCACAAATTTAACGGCTTAATGTATGAAAACCGTAGCGCCGGCGCCCTGTGCCGGCAAGATGCCAGCGCTATGGCTCAAAAGATTAACAGTATAGTGAGCTTTGCTTTCGTTGTCCACGGGATTTGAAGGTGATGTTGCCCAATATCTCGCAATGAGATACAAAAGCAAGAAGCAAGAGACGAGAGACAAGAGACGAGCAATTATTGAGGATTACAAATTATAGTGACATCCGTAATTGTAGCGGCGGCGCCCCGCCGCCGGTTTTCCGGCGTTCAGAGAGCGCCGCTACAGTATCGGTTATTTCCTGTCTCTTGTCTCTGGCCTCTTGTCTCTTGTCTTTCTCGTCCTGGACATCGGCAGGAAGTAGGGCGCAGGTTGTGGGATGGCTTCGCCGTCCTTGCGCGGGTCGGACGCGCCGTAATTCACACCCGTAGCGGAATCGTGCATCACGGCCTGGCCGCCGCCCACCGGCTCTGAGAAGTCTCCGAGCACCGTCAGCACGTGCCCTCTGGCCGTCAGCTCCTGGCGGATCGCAGCGGGCACGCGGTTCTCGATCATAAAATCGCACCCACCGTGATCCAGCTTGGTGAATCGGGGAAATTCGAGCGAGGCCTGGATGTTCATGCCGTAATCCACGACGTCGGAAACAAACTGGGCGTGCGCCTGCGGCTGGTTGAGTCCACCCATAATGCCGAACCCGATATGCCGGTTTCCTTTTTCCATGAAGGCGGGGATGATCGTATGAAAGGGGCGCTTGTGGGGCGCAAGCACATCGGGACTCTTCGGGTCCATAACGAAGCCTGCCCCGCGGTTTTGCAGGATGATTCCATATCCTTCGACGGCGATACCCGAGCCGAACTCGCCGGACAAGCTCTGAATCAGCGAGACAATGTTGCCGTCATGGTCGACCACCGTGAGGTAATTCGTGTCCGGCCCCGGTTTTGGGGGCCTGCCACCGTCACTGGCGCTGGCTCCGGGCGGTGCGCCAGGCGCCGGATTGCAATGCGCGTGCTCCGGGTCAATGAGCTTCGCGCGCTCCGCGGCATAAATCTTGGAGATCAGCCCGTCGACCGGGACCTTCACAAAGCGAGGGTCGCCGAGGTAGCGGAACAGGTCCGCGTAGGCGAGCCGCTGCGCCTCCATTTCAACATGAAAGCGCTTGGGGCTGAGCGGACCGTAACTCCCCAGTGGAAACGTTTCCATGATGTTCAACATCTCGAGCGCGGCCATGCCCTGCCCATTGGGCGGAAGCTCGTAGACCGTCCAGCCGCGGTAGGTGGTGGAAATCGGCTGAACCCATTGCGCCTGGTACTGGCTCAAATCCGCAGCCGTCATGACGCCACCGAGGTCATCGGAGGTTTTCAAAATTGCCTTGGCAATGGCGCCGCTGTAAAACGCAGTTTCACCTCCCTGAGCAATCGCCTGCAGCGCCTTGGCGTATTCCGGGTTGCGGAAAACCTCTCCCAACGCGGGCGTCTTTCCGCCGGGCAAATAGACGCGGGTGGCTTCTTCATTGTGGGTGGGCACTCTCCCAAACCCCTTCCAGTAAGCGCTGTCCCACTCCGCCAGGGGGAACCCGTGCTTGGCGTAATAGATAGCGGGCTGGAAAAGTTCGGGCCATGGAAGCCGTCCGAACCGCTGGTGGAGTTTCCACCAGCCCTCCACGCACCCCGGAACCGTCACCGAGTAAATGCCGTGAGATGGCATCCGGTTGAATCCCTTGCTTCGCAGAAAGGCAGGCGTTAGCTTTTCCGGCGACCAGCCACTCGCATTCAGCCCGGTGAGATGGCCGGTTTTCGCGTCCCACTCGATGGCGAACAAGTCGCCCCCCACGCCATTCATCATCGGTTCAATCAGCCCCATCACGGCGTTCGCAGCAATGGCCGCGTCCGCCGCAGAGCCGCCGCGCGCAAGTATCATTGCGCCCGCCTGTGAGGCCAGCGGCTGCTCAGTGGCAACAATCCCGTCCTGAGAAACCACCATCGAGCGCGCCTGCGAGCGCGATAATATCGCACGTGTCCGCGAACGCGTAGGCGGATCTTGGGAAACCACCATCGAGCGTGCCTGCGAGCGGTCCTCGGCATTGGGACCAATGTTCGAATGGCGCTCAGCCGGGTAAACGCATACGCTTGCAGTGGCCATCAGAGAGATCAACAAAAGGATTCGCGTAAGTTTTTGCATAGCGGCGAAAGATTATATCATCATGAAGGCGAAAAGAAGTGCATTGAGCGAGTTGCGAAACTTGATACGAACAAGTCGAGTTTCCTATGATGTCCTTGCGGCCCTGGCGCTTGCCGTGCGGGAAGTTAGGTTCCTACCTCATTCCGTCCTTTTCGTTGACATTCCAATTGAAGTAATATATTGGTAAGTATAGCCATACAAATTTGGCAGGCGGAATGCAGTTTCGCCTGATGAAATATGCTATCGCCCGCGACTGAGCCACCCAATCGCTAGGGTCGCCGCACCGATGAGCTAAACCTTCAAGGGGTCGATCATGATGACGCATGCTTCCCGCCGCTACCTTCGCAAGACATCGATCACTCTCTGCGCTGCGTTGGTGATTGCCGCCGCGTGCGCGTGGCGCTTGCGCCCGTTGAGCGCAGCCGCGCGAACGGGATCGAGCGCAGCCGCGCGAACGGCGCCGGGGGCCCAAGTCACAACGACTGCATCGCTCGGTTTTGACCATGGGATCAAAGGTGCTATCCGGCCCGGCCAAACGCTGAGCTGGCAAACGCCCGACCTTTCCGCAGGAGCGCTCTATTCAGTGGATATCAGCCTTGACCATCCATCGAGCCTGACCACGCCAGATGAGCTTGTTCCTCGCAGGATTGCTTCACCGATCACATTTAATGTAGTGAAGAAGAACATTATTCCCATTGTGGCGCGCGTGATAGTGAGCTTTGATTCGGCGGGCAACCCGGAAATCAGCAAGAAGCTGCACTCGGGCGATCCTGGAACGTACTTCATTGTCCGAGCGGCTCAGTCCGGGTCCGCACGGCTGACGCTCGCGGCCCCATCTAGCGTAAGCGCCGCCCCCATGGGTTTTGCGGCCGCGATCAGGCCGTTGAATGTGAGCGCACAAGACCAGCTTCAGATTGTGCCGAACACGGCGCGCGATTGGCAGCATGCCTCCCCCATGGCTTTAGGTAAGACGGTCTTTGGAACTTCGGACGACATCGAATACCTCTACAACACGGACGAGGGCAAGGTTGGGTTGCAGTGGCTCACATTTGACTACAACCAGCCCAGCGCCAAGCTCGTCTTTTTTGAGCTCAACGTGCTTGACCGCGACGTACCGTGCGGTTTAAAGATTTATCGCATGGAAAATGGTCCTCAGGGCAAGCACCTGGTTGAGTACATGAAGGGCAAGAGTCCGGTTGAAATCCGGCACGATGACCAGACCGACGCGCTGGTGGATCACAAGATGATCACGCGTGTGCTGGCTCCTGGGCGCTATTACCTGAGAGTTAAATCGAATGATCCGCGCTGGAACCTGCGCACGGCCCTTTACGGCGTGCCACCCTATAAGAACCCGCAGGAGGCCGCGCAGGTGGCGATGCGCTACATGGTGGACATCGCCGACTCTTGGTTTTCGGATATTCCCCGCAAGGGCGCGGTGCTCACACGCGCGGAAAACGTGACCGATGAGACGGAGCGTTGCATTGCCTGCCACGCCGCGCACTTCACCATGCTCTCTACGCTCAAGGCGCAGCGCCATGGTTACTCCGTGGTGAACCAACCCGAATACAAGTTCATGATTGACCGGCTTTACAACGCGCCCGCGCCGTTTTACGGCTTTCCCCACACATACTGGCTGCGCTTCGAGCTCGCGCCCACCAACGGCCTCAGCCGCATGGCCAAGATGCTGCTGATGTATGAAGACTCGGTGAGCCATCACCCGACCGAAATTCCTGGCGAAAGCGCGAGTTACATCGGTCTGGTTTACGACGCGCGCAACATGCTGCCGCGCGTGGACAAGGCGCACTTTGTGGCCGAGTTTGAGCCTGCCAAGACGCGCAACTATGAATTCGACGGCAACCGCCCCATCAGCGATTTTCGCGTGGACTCGGACTCATGGTTTGACCTGAACGACCTCGCCCGGCGCGATCATAATGCCACTTTGGCAAAGAGTGCGGACCATCTCAAAGCCCTGATGACCACCGCTTCCCCCAATGACCTGGAGGACCTCGTTGAGCAGACCAAGGGCATGGTGGACATGGGGGACGCGCGCTTCAAGCCCATGATTGCCGCGAATATTCAGAAGATTCTGGCGAAGCAGCATACGGACGGCGGCTGGGTAACGGCCGAATACATGTCGAACGAGCAGTTCTTTGACGCGGCTGCCCGCGCGCCATTCGAGAAAAAGACCGATCCCAGCCTGCAGTTCATGACCGGCGAAGTGCTCTACACGCTCAAGATCGCCGGTTACAACATGCAGGATCCGCGCGTGCAAAAGTCCATTCACTGGCTGCTCGGACTGCAGCAACCATTTGGCGGCTGGCTTGACAACAAGGGCGAGCTCTTTCTTCTGCCGCAAAAGGAAACCTGCTGGGCGCTGATTGCGCTCTCCACCATTTATCCGGAAACGAATCCACCGCTTGCTCCGGCGCCGCCTCCGCCGGCCAGCATTCAAAATGTGGCAAACCCGCCGCTCGTTTCAACCCTTCAGTGGCTGGATCAGGTTTGGTACCAGCGTGACCCGGCAGCGCTGAAACGGGTGCTGCCACTTCTCAACAACC
>JBOGJX010000011.1:0-3577 GCA_050745285.1 Terriglobia bacterium | reverse complement strand
GCTATGGGCGGAGCGCCCATAGCCGCCGCGGGAGATAACGCGAACGGGGACCGGCTTTTGGCACGGTTAAAACCGTGCCCTTCCGCCCTCTTGGCCGAAATTTTCAGGGCAGACCTCATGCGCCTGCGGCGCACCACTTGGGATGAAAATGACGTAGGGGCGCTGCTTGGCGCGCCCAACGTCCGCGGACCCAGCAAGCAGCGCCCCTACGGAGGACATCGCAACCCATTTATTTTCAACACAGCGTTTGACTATTTTCACAGCAGATGCTTCGTGGAGTTTACCCTGAGCTTGCGGAGATTCTTCGCTTCGCTCAGAATGACAGCCGAAGGGCTCAGCATGACATGCCGATTGGTTGCGGCCCGAGAGTTGCGTTGAGCCTAAGTGAACAGTGTCGGGTTTAAAACCCAAAATGGATCACCCTTCGTATTCAAAATAGTTGGACTGCGTTTCTTCCAGAAGAACCTTCCGCAGCCGCGCCGGGCTGCGCGGAATTTCCTTTTCCAGCCGCTGGCGAAGCAGCCGGAAAATCTCCATGCACACGTTCTCCGTGGTGGGCACGACCCGCTTAAATATTTCCACGTCCAGGTTCAGATGGGTGTGCCCGAGCGGCTCAAGCACCTCCTCTTCCACCACGCGATCAAGCAGGGCCAGGTCGAGCGCCATACCGGTGGCCGGGTCAAGTTCGCCCGCGACGGTCACATGCAGCACGTAGTTGTGGCCGTGTCCATAGGGGTTGTTGCATTTTCCATACACCCGTAAATTTTCATCCGCGCTGAGCGAGCCGCTGTGCAAGCGATGCGAGGCGGAAAAGTGATAGCGGCGCGTAAGGTGAATCATCAGTCTCCGTAATAGTCCACGTAGAGGTCGGGAGTCTCATAAAGGCGCACGCGGTGCAGCTTGCCGAACGTGAGTTTGGGGGCGAGGCGGCGCCATATCTCAATGGCCACGTTTTCCGTGGTCGGAATGCGCGTCGAAAACGCGGGCACCTCCGCGTTCAGGAACTTGTGGTCCATCGCCTCGAGCACTTCTGCCTCGAGCAGCTTCTTCAGATCCTTGATGTTCAGTACCATGCCGGTGGCCGCGTCCACTTCGCCCGCCACGGTCACTTCCAGCGTGTAATTGTGGCCGTGTCCGTGCGGGTTATTGCACTTGCCGAACACGCGGCGGTTTTCTTCCGCAGTGAAATCCGGGTTGTGATAATAATGCGACGCGGAAAATTCCGCGCGTCTGGTCAGATAGATCACCGTTCCCCCTTGGTGGGATAAGTTCGTCCCTTCCATTGGATGCTGCCTCCGCGCCGGTAGGCCCGGAGTGAGTTCAGCATGATTAGGCTGAGCAGCGGCGCGCCCGCCAGAACATACGGCGACAGCCCTGGAGAAAACCCCCGTTGTCCAAGTTGCCGCCGCCCAGCCCGCTGCTGAAGGCAGAAGGCGATCAGGCAGACCGCCCACGCGGCGTATGCCCACGGATGGTGATGCCCGGAGAGAATCAGCGCGGTGAGGGCCGCGAGCAACACGCCGGGCAGACACTGGACAACCAGCAGGCGCAAGATCGTGCTCTGTATTTTTCCCGAATCGCGCCCATAGAGCAGAAACAGATTTTTGGTCCATCCCCGCCACATCTCGCCAAAAGTGCGGTACATGCGCGTCTCCACCCAACCTGCGCCGGGGAGGAAGAGGAGCGTGGCCCCGGTGGATTTTACCCGCTTCGCCAATTCCACGTCTTCCAGAATCTCACCGCGCACGGCTTCAAATCCACCCACAGCGTCATAGATACTCCGCCGGATGAGTATATACTGCCCATTAGCCGCGGCGGCCGCGAATTGCGGATCATTCACTTCTTCAAAGCGAAATAGCACTGCGAGCTGGAGATATACGAGCGGGATTACCGATTTTTCCCACCAAGTCTCCATCCGCTGGCCGGGTGAGATGGAAAGCATGGCCGCCCCGCTGGATTCGGCGCGCTTCAGAAGCGAGGCGAGGCTTCCCGGCTTATGTCTCGTGTCCGCATCGGTGAAGAGGAGCCATTCCCCCTCCGCCAGTTTGGCGCCCTCCGCCGCCGCGTGCGGCTTGCCCAGCCATCCCGAGGGCAGGCTCCCGAGACGCAGCACCCGAAGCGTTACGAATTCCCTAGCCAGTCCGGCGAGGATTTCCGCCGTGTGATCCTGTGACTGGTCATCCACAACAATGATCTCGCAAATTTCGCTCTGCGGCGCCAGGGATCGCACCACGGCCTCAATGTTCAATTCTTCGTTGCGCGCCGGGATGATCACGGAAACGCCGGGCTGCAGTTGATTGCTCATCGGTTGGCAATTATTGTAACGGCGGCGGAACCCAGGCTTGTCCAAATTACGTCGCGGATCTTTGGCGGCGACCTGCGGCGCAGCCGCCCTTTGCGCAGAGCTCGTTCCGCGAACATGGACAACGAGTGTCCACGGCACACAAACCGCGCCGTGGCTACCCATAAAAAAATTAAAATTTGCGGGCAGCCTGAGACAGTATAATGAGGTGTTATGAAATTCAGCAAATCGGCATGGCTAAAACTGGGAATCGCGGCAGTTATCCTCGGCTGCGTGCTCGGGCTGCTATGGAAGCGCTCGCCGCAAGCCCTTGCGGTAGGCAACCGGGCGCCGGGCTTCACGCTCGAGAAGGTGAGCGCGGGAACTTTCTCTTTCAAGGATAGCGGCCATCACGTGACGCTGATTAACTTTTGGGCCACATGGTGTCCGCCTTGCGTGATGGAAACTCCGAGCCTGGAGGCATTTGCCCGGAAAATGCGGCCTTTGGGCGTGCGCGTGATTGGGGTGAGCGTGGACCAGAACCTGCCCGCCCTTCGGAAATTCATTGCGGGTAACGGCATCACCTACGCGATTCTGCGCGACCCGAACCAATCGCTCGCCGCGCGCTTTGGCACGTACAAATTTCCCGAGACCTACATTTTTGACCGCAACGGCCACCTTGCCGATAAAATTATTGGCGCCACGGATTGGAGCGATCCTCAGATGATCGAGTTCGTTAAGGCGCTCGTCCATTGGCCTCCCGCCGCCGGCGCCGTGCCGAAACCAGCCGCTGCCGGCAACTGGTAGTCCGCCATGAAGAGCGCGATGAGCAGAACGGAAGGGCGGGGTTTTAACCCCGCCGCCTCTGGGCGCAGTCAATGGGCCTTCAGGCCCTGAAGCCTCGTCGCTTCAGGGGCGAAAGCCCGCAAACCGGAGCGGAATCCTACGGCGGGGTTGAAACCCTGCCCTTCCTTCCGGCGGCGAATAATGCTGCTTATTTCTGCAACCAAGCGATAGAAGAGTCAAATTGCGAAAGCCTATCCTGGAGCAGCACTGAGAAGATTTGCAACGTTCCGCTGAACGGATATCCTTATTGGAATGTCTTCTAATACTACTACGTTAAGTATCATGGACTGCGATTCTTGCGAGCGCGAACGGTGTGACCGCAGTACGCGCAGCGACCGGTCCAGGTGAACAGCAAATATTGGATCTCACGCCGTGTCTGCGGCAGGGTCCACCCAGAAGTTTTTTTTGAAGCGAAGGCCTTCCAGGGTGAGGAAAGCATGAGCCAACATC
>JBOGJX010000010.1:0-5671 GCA_050745285.1 Terriglobia bacterium | reverse complement strand
GCTTGCTGCGCCCACTGGTTTCGGGCGCAGCAAGCAGCGCCCCTACGAAGCAGCAAACTGCGAGGACTCTGTGAATCAGGCCATGTTTAATTTTGAAACGGTGCGCCGCGTTTACACGGTCTCCGCGCTCACGCAAGAGATTCGCAGTCTTCTCGAGCCGAAGTTCATCGACGTATGGGTCAGCGGTGAGGTTTCGAACTTCCGCCCCGCTGCTTCGGGCCATCTCTACTTCACCCTTAAAGACGAGTCCGCCCAGCTTCGCGTGGTCTGTTTCCGCAATCAGGCCCGCTATCTGAAGTTTAAGCCACAAGACGGAATCTCCATGATTGCCCGGGGCCGCCTCAGTGTTTACGAGCCGCGTGGGGAGTACCAACTTGTGGCGGAGTTTCTGGAGCCTGCCGGAGTAGGCGCGCTGCAACTAGCTTTCGAGCAGCTCAAGCAGAAACTCGCCGCCGAAGGCCTGTTCCTGCCGGAGCGCAAGAAGCCGCTGCCCTTGCTGCCTCGCACCGTGGGCGTGGTCACCTCGCCCACCGGCGCCGTCATCCGGGATATTTTGCGCGTGCTGCGCCGGCGCTTTCGCAACATGAATGTGATTCTTTATCCGGCGCTAGTGCAGGGCAGCGGCGCGGCCGCGGAAATCGCCAAGGGCATTCGCTATTTCAACCAGCAGAAGCTCGTGGACGTCCTGATCGTGGCGCGGGGCGGCGGGTCCATCGAGGACCTCTGGGCCTTCAACGAGGAGTTGGTCGTGCGCGCCATTGCGGAATCAAAGATACCGGTCATCTCCGCCGTGGGGCACGAGACGGACTTCACCATTGCGGATTTCGCCGCCGACCTTCGCGCTCCCACGCCCTCGGCAGCGGCCGAGTTGGTGGTCCATCGCAAACAGGATTTTGAGACCGAGATTCAAAACCGCCAGCGCCGCATGCTTCAGATGATGCGGTTGAAGCTTTCCGGATTGCGTCAGAGCCAGATTGCGCTCACGATGCACCAGGTCTTCCAGGCGATTCCTCTGCGGCTTGCGCAGAAGGCGCAGCTTTTGGATGATCTCCTGTCCAGCATCGGGGGCACGATGCGAGATCACCTCAACGCGTCGCGCCAGCGCGTCCTTGAATCTTCTGCGGCCATGGCGAGGCTGGACTTCCGGCGGATTTTGGACCTGAAACGCGCCCTGCTCGCGCAGAAGGAGAGCGCGCTGAATGCCGCGCATGCGCGCGCTTTGGTGGAGCGGCAGAATCGCCTCGCTCAGCTCCTGGCGGTGCTGCGGGAGCGAAACCCGCGCGTGATTCTAAATCGTGGTTATGCGGTGGTGCGCGATGCCGCGGGGAAAATCGTCCATAGCGCTGCAGAGGTAGCAGAGGGCAGCGAAATCTCGGTCGAGCTGGCCCGCGGTCTATTGAGCGCTGAGGTGCGCAGAAGGCGGCTGTAACACGCGATGGACGAAACCGGTGGCGCGGAGTTGTAGCGGCGCCAGAGGGCTGTAGCGCAGAGTTTTGCCTTTAAAACTCTGCGGTATTTGCCTTTGATAAATAGAGAAAAGGCCGCAGAGTTTTGCTTTTAAAATTCTGCACTACGTCCCCCGGCCCGGCGAGGTGGAATCTGAGAGAAAAACCTACTTCTATCTACTGCTCTGCTGCGACCCCGAACCTCGCCTTCGGATACAGGAGGTGAATCAGAATGAAGAGGCAGCCAATCACGGCAAATACAAATACGCTGCCTTCGGGTCCGGCCGAGCCGCCGGTAAGCCAGCGGGGCCCGTGGAAGGACGAGCCGAACAGATGATGCCCCGTCATAATCCCGCTGTCCGGCACGGCGAAGATGAAATTCTCACAGTAGTCCCACATGGCGTGAAATCCAAAGGCAAACCACAGACTCCCCGTGCGCCGCAAAGTAAAGCAGAAGAACAGGCCGATCAGCATGACTGCAAGGATGCCTGGCCAATCCTCCCCTGGATTACCCAGGTGAAAAGCGCCAAACACGATCGAGAGCACGACGGCGGACGGCCAGAAGCCGATGCCCGTGGTTAGGGTGAAGAGCGCGTATCCACGGAAAAAGAACTCCTCGTAAAGCCCGATGAGAAGGGAACCTGCCGCCCACAAACCGGCCGCAACGAGCAAAGGCCTTCGGGCTTCCACGCTCAACGCGCCGAAGTTGAAGCCGTTGCCGAGTCTGATGAGCAGGAGCACGGCGGTAAGTCCTATTCCGCCCCAGAGAACGCCCCACCAAAACTTGGCTTGAAACGCCAAGCGCCACGGTAAGGCATAATCCGCAAATGACCGTCTCTCGACAATTCCCAGAATTCCCGCGGAGATCAGCGCGGCGATCAGCATTGTCCCCTCGTTAATCAAAAGCATGTGAGCTGAGATTTGACGGGTGGGAATCCTCGAGAAGCCGCGCGCCAGGCTGAGCAACCCTCCAAAAATCACGGTCCACAGCACCACAAAGATGAGGAGCCGCCAGCCGGAGCGAAGCTCCCGGTTGTTGAGGAAAACGCGGTGAATTAGTCCCAACTCCTGCAAGTGAAAGTGTGGGATTCCCCGCTGCGGAGGAGTGGGGGAAACTTCTGGAGCGCCGGGTGGGCTCGATGAGGCGGGGTTTTCTTGGTTCATAAACAATTGCGCGCCAAATCTCGACAAAAAGCGCCAATCCAGAGTAAGCGCGGAGAATGCCCGGCGCGCCCCGGTTGAACTTAACCTCGTAACGCAATAGGCTGCCGTCATTGCGTTTCCCTGTATGATACGCCGGCAGCCGCTGAAAGTTCCAGAATTCGGCCCTGCCTGTCCGCTGGAATTCCAGCCCACTTTTACCCCATCTCGGGGCATGTTGTAAGATAATATCGCCATGGGCCGGGAGGCCGGGAAAACGCGATGCGGAATTACGAGCATTTACTTGCCGAACGGCTTCACCGGTTCAGCTTCCACGTTCCGAAGCCGTTGACGGTATTTGCACCGGGGCGCTCGCTCCGTAAACGGGTTGCTTACAGCCTGGCGCTGGTCCGGCTCATCCTTGTTCCGGTGATCGCGCTCGCCGTTTATTATCTGTTCGCCATGGGCTGGATTGTGGACCGCATTGTGCGGGTGGACGCCCAGGTCTCCACTTTGGCGGAGAGCGTTTCCATCCAGATGCTCAATGCTCGGCGCATGGAGCTGAACTATTTTCTATTGCACGACCCGGCGGACCTGAAGGCCAGTCACGACTCGCTCGATGCCATGCAGCAAACGCTCGCCGAGTGCGCCAGGCTGCAGCCAAAGGAAGGTAAGGCCATCCACCAAATTCAATCCGAGCTTCTGGCTTACCGCCAGCGGCTGGACGCCGCCGTGGTTCACGTGAGCGCCCGCCATGGCTCCACAGAGGAGCGCTTTCGCGACGTGGTCCAGGCCTACGAGAAAAACCTTGACGATCTCTTAACCAAATCGCGCGGGGAAAGCCGCGCGCACCTGCTCGAAGCGCTTCGTAATCAGAGTGGCTCGTTTGATAGCCAGGTGGCCGTGGCATTGGGGGCCGGGGATCCGGTTCTTCACCAGGCAACTCAGGACCTTCAGGCCTCCAGTAATACCATCCTGCAGCTATCCACCTGGCTGGAAGCAGCAAGCTGGAATCGCGTGCGGCAAGATCACGAGGAAGCCCGGCATCTGGTGAGACAGGCCGAATGGAGCCTGTCGATTGTTTCTGCGTTCGTGTTCATCGTGAGCGTGCTCGTGAGTTACATCCTGCCCCGCCAGGTGGTGAAGCCGCTCATGGACCTGAAGGCCGCCGTGGATCACGCCGCGGCGGGGAATTATGAAATCGAGTTTGACGTGCAAGGAAAAGGCGAAGTAGCTCAGCTTGCCCTCAGCGTTGAGGACCTCATCGCGCACGTGCGCCAGAAGAAAGAGGAGTCCAAACCGGAGGGACCGGGATGACAACAGAAGTCCGCCGGTCTCGTGACATTACAAAGTTAAGTTCGATAGTCTCGCGTCAGGGCACAGCTTTAGCCGTGCCGAAAAACGCCCGCACCCACCACTTTGTGGTCCCCCCTCTCCCAAGGGAGAGGGGACGGGGGTGAGAGGGGTGGCGCTCACGGCACGGTTAAAACCGTGCCCTTCCGTCCTCCCGATCGAATTTTCAGGGCGGATGCTTCGCGGAGTTTACCTTGAGCGAAGCCGAAGGGCTCAGCGTGGCATGTTGGGGTCCTTCAGCATCCTGCTAAGTGCGATCCTTCTTCCAAATCAGGTAGATGGGGATGCCGATAAGGATGAGGGAAAGACCGATGAGGGCTTCACCCGGCTCGCGGACCAGAGTATTCACCACGATGAGCAGCGCCGCCAATGAGAAGGCCACGGGCAGAACCGGATAGCCCCAGACATGATAGGGACGGTGAAGACCGGGAGCGCGGCGGCGAAGCACGAGCACTGCGAGGACGGCGGCGCCGTAGAAAATCCAGCCGCTGAAGATGACGTAGGTGTAAAGCTGTTGAAAGCTGCCGCTCAGGGTCAACACCATGGCCCATAACCCTTGGATCAAAATAGCGGCGGCGGGAGTGCTGAAGCGAGGGTGCACGTAACCCACCGACTTGAAGAACACGCGGTCGCGGGCCATGGCATAATAGGCGCGCGGGCCCGCCAGAGCGTTTCCATTGATTGCGCCGAAGATGGAGCAGAGGATCAGAATGGTAACAAACGTCGCGCCCCATGGACCGGCGAGGATCTGCATCGCACGCGCGGCCACGCGCTGATGCACGGCCAGCGCGGGAAGGGGCAGCACCCGAAGGTAAGCAAAATTGGCCGCGAGGTAAACGGCCACGACCACGATCATTCCGATGAAGTAGCTGCGCGGAAGCGTGCGGCCCGGATCCTTCACTTCTCCGGCTGAGAAGGAAAGCATGTGCCAGCCTTCGTAGGCCCAGAGGACTCCGACCAGCGCCACCCCGAATGAGCTTATAGTGGCATGCGGCATGGGCAGCGCGGGCCAAACAGCATGGTGGATCGCGCCATGAAAGTGAATGGCAAACCCTACAATAATGGCGAGCCCGAGCAGCTTCGCCAGGGTAAAAACGATTTGTACCGCGGAACCTTCGCGCGCGCCTACGATGTTGACCAGGGTGAGCGCCGCGATCACCGCGCACCCTACAAATTTCTGGTCGAGCGGCGTAAGGGGAATCAGGCTGCCGCTGTAAATTCCAAACGCCACCGCTAGGGTGGCCACGGACCCGGATTCGATGACCAAGAGCATCCCCCACCCGTAGAGGAATGCCGGGAGTTTTCCATAGGCTTCGCGAAGATAGACGTAGACGCCGCCCGCCTCGGGCAGGGCCGCTCCGAGCTCGCCCAGGGATAAGGCTCCGGCCAGCGCCAGCGCTCCTCCCAGAATCCAGACCAGGATCATGCTCCGCGCCGAACCCACCTCGAGCGCTACATTATGGGGTACCAGAAAGATTCCGGAACCGATGACCGTACCAATCACAAGGGCGGTCGCTCCCACCATGCCGATGACGCGAGGCAGTGAGCGAGCGGATGACGATTCTGGTTGTGAGGACATATTATTTATTGACCGCGCGCGGATGAAGCCTTTGCGTGAAATTGACGTAGGTGCGCTGCTTGCCGCGCCCTTGAGCAAGCAACCTTCCGTCCGGTTATTTCCGCATCAGCGAAAAGCCTGTTCCGAAAATTCCGGTCAGGAGGACGGAAGGGCA
>JBOGJX010000009.1:0-11429 GCA_050745285.1 Terriglobia bacterium | reverse complement strand
TCGCCGCGGATTGCGGTGATTCCGCGCGCCGGGTGATCAAGCGCCACAAGCACCAGCTTGCCGTCACGTGTCAGCCGCATGCGGCGCTTCCGCCTGCGGGCCTCCTGCTCGACAAGTCTTGGTTTGTAGATGCGGAGTTCTGTAATTTCCTCAAAGGCGCTGACATCGAGCGCGTTATCCCGCTTGCCGCGGCTTGCCATGTGCGTTCTCTACCCTTTTAGAAATTTCGATTCGCGGCGGCCTTCATCACCTGCCGCAGCGGGAACATTAGTATCGCAAGGCGGGCTTGCGGCTTCAACCAAAGAGCCACGGCACGGTTTTTGTGCCGTGGGCGTTGGCGACTCGAAATGCCCACGGCATAAACTGCGTGCCGTGGCTACCCTTTCCGCGCCTGGCAGGTTGCTGAAAAGCGCGTAGCGGCGGCTTTATGCCGCCATTGACACGCTGAGAATACTTGCCTTGTGGCGATGTAAAATCGCCGCTACACCCTTCACACAAGTTTTTTCCGCAACCCGCTAAAACTTCCTCGACCATTCCTTGGGCCAGCGCTCGATCACAACCTTCTTATCGGTATAGAACTCGATGGCATCGCGCCCCTGCGCGTGAAGATCGCCAAAAAAGCTGCCCTTCCAGCCGGTAAAAGGAAAATACGCCATCGGCGCGGCCACCCCTAAGTTAATCCCGATATTACCGGCCTGCGCTTCGTACTTGAACTTGCGCGCCGCGGCGCCGCTCTGCGTGAAAAGGCAGGCCATATTCCCATAGTGCGATTGGTTCAGAAACTGAATGGCGTCATCCATTGTCTCAAAGTGGGACAAGCCCAGCACGGGGCCGAATATTTCAGTCTGAGCGAGCGTCCCGGAGGGGGAAACGCCATCAAGCACGGTGGGCCGGATGAAATTTCCCTTCTCGTAGCGGGAGACTCGCGCTCCCCGCCCATCCACCAGCAGCCGGGCGCCTTCTCTGACGCCTTGCTCGATCAAACCCTCGATCCGCTTCTTGCTTTCCGGGCTGATCACCGGTCCGGTTTGTACCCCTTCGTCCAGACCGTAGCCCACCACGCGCGAAGCGGCCGCCTCGGCGAGCGCTTCCGTAAACACCTTCCGCGCATCGCCCACCGTCAAAACCAGAGAGGCCGCCAGGCACCGCTGCCCCGCGCAGCCAAAGGCGGAGTCGCTGATCACCTGCCGCGTGGCTTCAACATCGGCGTCCGGCAGGACCACGACCGGGTTCTTCGCGCCGCCCTGGCATTGCGCGCGCTTGCCATTCGCCGCCGCGCGGCCATAGATATATTGCGCCACCGGCGTTGAACCCACAAAGCTCACCGCCCGGATCAGAGGGTGATCGAGCAGCGCGTCCACCGTTTCCTTGCCGCCGTGGACCAGACTCACAACGCCGGCGGGAAACCCTGCGCCTTCGATCAGGCGGAACAGCTTTGCGGCCGTCATCGGAACCTTTTCCGACGGCTTCAAAATGAAGGTATTCCCGCAAGCCACGGCGTAAGGCAAGAACCAGAGTGGAATCATGCCGGGAAAGTTGAACGGCGTGATGGCGGCCACCACGCCCAGCGGCTGCCGGATCATGGTTTCATCAATGCCGCGGGCGATGTCCTCGCTATTGTAACCCTGCATCATGAGGGGAATACCGCAAGCTGTTTCGATGTTTTCCACCCCGCGCCGCAGCTCCCCCACGGACTCCGTAAACGTCTTCCCGCATTCGTTGGTCAGGGTGCGCGCCAAGTCTTCAATATTCTGGTCGAGCAGGGATTTCAGCTTAAACAGGTGTTGAATGCGGTCTCCGGCCGGCGTCCGGCGCCAACCCACAAAGGCCTTAGCAGCGGCCTGCACGGCCCTGTCCACCTCCGAAGCGCCGGAGAGCGGGACGCGGGCCATCACCTCACCGCGCGCAGGATCAGTGACCGGCAGATCCGCATCCACGTGTTCCCGCGACCAGGCGCCGCCGATGTAGTTTTCCAATTCAAGCGTGGCATTCATTCGTTTACTCCCAACGCGTTATTAAGGCGGCGTAGCAGCGTCCAACGCGCTCCATCGGATCGTTGAGGTAGTCACGGCACGGGTTGTGTGCCGTGGGTGTTTACGCATCGAAATGCCCACGGCACAGACTTCGTGCCGTGGATACCCTTGCGGGCAACCACTGCTTGCTGCGCCAGCGGACGTTGGGCGCCGCAAGCAGCGCCCCTACGCCTTATTTTCATGCTTTGCGGGTGTCGCAAAGCGACATGACCACTCGTTAGAGGCTCATCATTCCCGCGCATGCGGGAATCTACGCACAGGCATACTCCATTCTTCCAAAGCGCTTAGCCAAGTGTCACAATGCATATCTATAGCACTAATCAGGGGCATCATTCAACCCGCTTTGGGGTGAGCGCGCTGAGCCTGGGAAGAAATGCCAGGGAGAGCGCGGCGGCCACGAGCCATCCGAGGCTGAGGGTGGCGAAAGCGTCCACAAAGCTGCCGGTTCGCTGGCTCAGGTATCCCACGACTAAAGGACCGAAGAAGCCGCCCAGATTTCCGAGCGCATTGACCAAGCCCATGGCCGGACCGGACACTCCTTCCGGAAGCGTCTCGGTGGGAATCGCCCAGAAGGGGCCCAGCATCCCATACGTTCCCGCCCCGACCACGGCAATCAGCAAGAAGGAAACCAGGGGCGAGGCGTGGCTCGTGAGCACGCTTCCCATCAGAAATACCCCTCCCCAGGCCAATCCAAAGGCCACGTGCCCCCGCCTCTCGCGTGCGCGATCCGAGTGCTTTGAGATCAGCACCATGCCAATTGCCGTAACCGCGTAAGGAATGGCAAACAGAAATCCTACTCGCGCGCTGCTAATCTTTCGCGCGTGCTCCATGGCGCTGGGGAGCCAGAAGAGGTATCCGTAATTGCCAAAGTTCACCAGAAAATAGATTCCCACCATCAGCATGACCTGAGGACGCAGCAGGGCTTGCATGATCGTTCCCTTGGCCCGCGGCGCGCGCTCTGCCTTCTCGCGGCGAAGCGTTTGGTCAAGAAACTCACGCTCTTCATTGCTGATCCAATGCGCATGGGCCGGTTCATCATCAATCAGATTCCACCAGATCAGCACCCAGATCAGCGGAAACAATCCTTCGGCCACAAGCAGCACGCGCCAATTCCACCGGCCCAGAATCCAGCCTGAAAGCGGCGAAGAAACAACCACGGCTACGGGCAGACATAGCATCCAATACGCATTGGCCCGCGCGCGCTCGCGGCTGGGAAACCAGCGCGCGAGCAGCACGAGCGTGGCGGGCCAGACGCCCCCTTCCGCAACCCCCAGCAGCAGGCGCATCCACCAGAAACCCTGGCTCGTGTGCACCAAAGCCGTCGCCATCGAGCAGAAGCCCCAGGCCACGAGCAGGATGCTCACCACGCGCTTGGCGCTCCAATGCTCGGCGAGATACCCGCCGGGGATTTGCAGCGCCAAATAGCCCCAGAAGAAAACTCCCGCCGCGTTGCCGGCTTCGGTGGGAGACATGTGAAGGTCTTGGCTCATCGAGTGCAGAGCCAGAGAAATATTGGTCCGGTCCACGAACGCGATCGTGTACATGATGAAAGCGACCGGAAGAACCCGAAGCCATCGTTGCTCAGGCATAAACCCTCGCCATGCTGTGGCGGCCAGGGGGCCGTCCAAACCTTTGGATAAGCCGCCCCGCTTGGACCTGCGAAGCATACCTTTTGCATTGAGCCAAGGCAAGAGAGAGTTGTATTTGATCTGAACTTTGGAGACCGTCGTGGGATCCTCTTCCCGCTCGCCGGAATGCTCCAAAGAAGAGAGCGGCGGCATGAATCGCTCCGTAAGGGCGGGCTGTTGCCCATTCTCTCCAGATATAGTTTGCAATTCCTCGAATTTCCCAATATCTTAGACAGCACCAGAACGAGTTTGAAGCCAATCCGGCGCATGGTTTAGCGTTTCATCGCCGGAAAATTCAGACGCGAGGAATCGATATGGCTTTTTCAATATCACGCCGTGAGTTTGCTCTAAGCAGCGCAGCGCTTTCTCTTTCCGCTCTGGTCCCGGCGGGTATGTTAGGAAATTCATCTTCAGCGGCGGCCCAAGTCACCGTCCGCGCCGATTCGGAAATTGGCGTGGTGCGGCCTGGTTTCCACGGTCAGTTTGCCGAGCATTTAGGGTCATGCGTCTATGGCGGCATTTGGGTAGGAAAGGAATCTCCGATTCCAAATACAAACGGGTACCGGACGGCGGTGGTCGAGTACCTGCGAGAGTTGGGCGTCCCAGTGCTACGGTGGCCGGGTGGCTGCTTTGCGGATGATTATCACTGGCGCGATGGAATTGGCCCGGCGGCGCGGCGTCCCAAGCGAGTGAACATCCACTGGGGCGGCTACGTGGAGGACAACAGTTTCGGCACGCACGAATTTATCGGCTTTTGCCGGCTGATCGGCGCGGAGCCGTACTTTGCAGGCAATGTAGGCAGCGGCTCGCCCGCCGAGCTGAGGGATTGGATGGAGTATTGTAACTACCCCGTGGGAAGCGCCCTTTCGGACGAGCGCGCGACAAACGGGTCACGCGAGCCATTCAACGTGCGGCTCTGGGGTGTGGGCAATGAAAGCTGGGGGTGCGGCGGCGCCATGCGGCCCGAAGAATATGCTGACCTTTTCCGCAGGTTCAGGGTCTATTTGCATGACTTTGGAGGAACCAAGCCATTTCTGGTCGCCAGCGGACCTAACGGAAATGACGAGCGCTGGTCGCGCGGCGTGATGGATGGGACCGGGCGCCGCGTGCCCGACGGCTTTTCCATGCATTACTACGAGAACGGGCCAGATCGGGCGACAGACTATACCGTCGAGAACATGAACCTTCAACTGGCGGAATTCGCCAAAGTTGAGGCGGCAATCGTCCAGCAACGGGACCTGCTGAATGGATACCGCCATGGCAGCAACACCGGCTTGATTCTCGACGAATGGGGGGTTTGGGACCGAATACCCCCGGAGGATGAAAAGGGGTACGGGAAGCTATGGCAGCAGAGCACGATGCGCAGCGCCCTGGCGGCAGGGTTGGGACTGAATATTTTCAACCGTCAGGCGGACAAGCTCTACATGTGCAACATCGCGCAGATGGTCAACGTGCTTCAGTCGTTGCTTCTGACAGACGGGCCGGAGGGCAGCCATTGCATCCGCACCACCACGTATTACGCCTTCTTGCTTTTCAAGCCGCACCGCTCGAACACAGCGGTACGAGTCGAAACGGGCGACACCTCACCGCTGGGCCTTTCCGTTTCTGCCTCTAAAAACGGCCATGAGCTCGTGGTGAGCTTGGTGAATCCGCGCGCGGACGTTGATCTTGAGGTGGATTGCCGGCTGGACGGCGCGAGCGCCAGGTCCTGCGCCGGGCAGATTCTTCATGACCCGGATTTCAACGCATATAACAGCTTTAGCAACCCCAACCGCATTGTTCCGCGGGAACACCCGGTAACGCTTGACGGTTCACACATTCGAATGAGTCTGCCGCGATTGTCGGTAGCCACTGTTACGGCTCAACTTGGTTGATGGAGTATACCTTCGGGATTATTCATGAAACGATTCGCACCCGAGGGGCGGGGTTTTAACCCCGCCGAATCAGGCGGCTCCTTTGGTTTCTTCCTTTCGCATATCCAGGAATGTTCATGAATAATGCGCCCTAGGAGAACAACCATGGAATCGATTCGCAAGCGCCAAGCTCTGATTCTCGTCATTGTCATTATTGGGATTGCGTTGCTTCCTGCGCAGCAGAAGTCCTGGAGCGCGCGCGCGCCTCAGACTTCCGCGTATCCCGACCACCTGGCGATAACGCCTCCGATGGGCTGGAACAGCTATGACGCCTACTGGGGTGACGTGAACGAGCAAGAGGTAAGAGCCAATGCGGATTACATGGCGAAGCACTTGAAGCAGTATGGCTGGCAATACGTTGTGATTGACTACTATTGGTACATGCCCCATCCAAAACCGGGGGTTAGCGAGGAAACCGAAGACGTCACGATGGACCGCTACGGGCGGCTACTTCCCGCCGTGAATCGCTTTCCATCGGCGGCGGACAGCCGGGGCTTCAAGCCGCTGGCTGATTACGTGCATTCCCTAGGTCTGAAATTCGGCATTCATATCATGCGCGGCATTCCCAGGGCCGCGGTGAAGCAGAATCTTCCCATTCTCGGCGCTCACGCGCACGCTCGGGATGTGGCGGATATTCAAAATACCTGCTCGTGGTCTACGGCCATGCACGGAGTAGATGTCTCGAAGGCCGCCGGGCGCGCCTACTATGATTCAATCGCCAAGCTCTACGCCGCGTGGGGCGTGGACTTTATCAAGGCTGACGACATGAGCAGCGCCAGAGATCCCGAGGGTGAAACGTATCACGGGCCGGAGATCGAGGCGTTGCGAAGGGCGATGAACAAAACCGGGCGGCCCATGGTTCTCAGCCTTTCTCCAGGCCCTACCAAGATTGCCGATGCTAAGAGCGTGATGCGATGGTCCGAGATGTGGCGGATCTCAAATGACGTTTGGGATACCTGGAAACAGGTCCTCCAGCAGTTTGATTATGCCCGCGACTGGGCACAGTTTGGCGGCCCCAATCACTGGCCCGACGCGGACATGCTGCCGCTCGGCCGGATTCGCATTCGCGGATACGGCGATCGTGATCCCTCACATACCCGGCTCACTCACGACGAACAAATCACCATGATGACGCTTTGGTCCATCTTCCGATCGCCGCTGATGATGGGGGGTAACCTGCCATCGCTTGACCCCTTCACGTCATCCTTGCTGACCAATCCCGAAGTGCTGGCCGTCGATCAACACAGCGTTGGGAATCGCGAGATTCTACGGCCCAAAGATGCAATCATCTGGGAAGCCGACGATCCGCATACCGGCGCGAAATACGTGGCCCTTTTCAACGTAGGCGAACAGCCCCGGAGAATTGCCGTAACATGGCAAAGGCTGGGGGTGATAGGAAACATCACGGTGAGAGATCTATGGCAAAGGAAGGACCTGGGGACCTACAATAAACAATTCGCGACGATGATCAATCCCCACGGCGCTGGATTGTTCAAGCTGACTCCGGGCAGGCCTCATTAGGCGCTTAAGGCGGGAGCTCGCTCCCGCTTTCCGGGCCGGACGCTTGCTTCCGGCCTTTGGGAGGTTTCATTCTCTCTCTGAACGCCAGCAAGCGGTCGCGTGCAAAGCGGCAGCAAGCGGCCGCACTCCAAGGCGTTTCGCGCCGATATTAGCCAGCGGCCGGGTAAGGGGTCTTGGCCGAACTTTTCAAGGTAGAGGAGAAGCTATGTACCGTTCCAAGTATTTCATTTGTTTGCTGGTTCTCATACTCAGCGTGGCGTGTGATCTCGCGGTTGCCTCGCCCGCCGCAGGAAACAAAGAAACCGTATTTGGAAAGATGCCGGATGGGCAGGTGGTTCACCTCTATACGCTGACGAGCCGCAAGGGCATGCAGGTTGGAATTACGAATTATGGCGCCAGGATTGTTTCGATTATTACACCGGACCGGCACGGGAAGATGGCGGACGTGGTCCTCGGCTTCGATAATCTTAAGGGTTATCTGGGCAACGACCCATTCTTCGGTGCGATTGTTGGCCGCTATGGCAACCGCATTGCCAAGGGCAAGTTCAAGCTGGATGGCGTGGAGTATCACCTTGCGATTAACAACGGCCCGAATAGTTTGCACGGAGGTCTGGTGGGGTTTGACAAAAAGGTCTGGACGGCGCACGAGCTTTCCCAAGCTCATCCCGCGCTCGCATTAACCTATCTCAGCAAAAACGGTGAAGAAGGTTATCCGGGGGACCTGCACGTGAAGGTGGTCTACACGCTCGAAAATGACAACGCGCTACGAATCGATTACACCGCGACAACTGATAAGGATACCGTGCTTAACCTCACCAACCATTCATACTTCAACCTTTCCGGCCAAGGAAGCGGAAGCATTCTCAATGAAGTGCTAATGATTAACGCTGACCGGTTCACGCCCACAGACAACACCCAAATTCCTACGGGTGAAATCCGCAGCGTCAAAGGCACGCCGTTTGATTTTCTTCAGCCCACGGTCATTGGGGCGCGAATCAACGAGAACAAACAGCAATTGAAGTTTGCCAAGGGCTACGACGACAATTGGGTTTTGAACCGCAAAGGCCCCGGCCTGGCCTTGGCAGCGCGAGTGGTTGACCCGGCCTCAGGCCGCGTACTTGAGTGCTTTACGACCCAACCCGGAGTTCAGTTCTATACCGCCAATTTCCTCGATGGCTCGATTCACGGAAAGGGCGGGAAGGTCTATGGTTACCGGTCTGCATTCACGCTTGAGACGCAGCACTATCCCGATTCACCCAACCATGCCAACTTTCCCACCACGGAGCTAAAGCCAGGGCAAACATATCGCGAAACAACTGTGTTCAAGTTCTCTACGGCCAAATAGCGCGCCCGGATCAGCAATCCTCATTCTGGCCATAGGTCGTGTGATACCGGTCGTACCACTTTTTAACTTCCCGCGGCGGCAACACCTTGGGCTTGCTCAGAGCCAGCGCCAGGTAGCAGGTCTTCGCCACATCTTCCAGCATAACCGCGGCCTTCAATGCTGCGCGCGGACTCGGGCCCCAGGCGAAGACGCCATGCTTGCCCAGGAGAATCGCTGGGGACTTACCCATGTGTTTCAAAATTGTTTCGCCGATATGATCGCCGAGATTATCCACGTATGGAGCGCACGGGATTTCCGCGCCGAACTCGTCGGCGATGGCGGTGAGATAAACCGGAATCGCACGGCCGAGCAGCGCGAAACAAGTGGCGTAATTCGAGTGCGTGTGAATGACGCCGCCGATTTCCGGGCGATGCTTGTAGAGGTACAAGTGGTGTGGAAGGTCCACCGATGGCTTCCACTGGCCTTCCACCTTGCGCCCCTCGAGGTCCGTGACCACGAGATCTGCAGGACGCATCTGATCATAATCCGTGCCGCTCGGCTTGATCAGGACGAGTCCTCGCCTACGGTCAATGCCGCTGGCATTTCCGCTGTGCATGGTGACGAGACCGCTGCGGAAGATCTCGATGTTCGCGGCCCAGACTTCCTCTCGCAGCCGCTTAAGAGAAAAAGTTTTCATGGCGATTGGTTAAATTGAGTTCTTGTTAGGCAGTGCAGGCCCAACATATTTAGCAGTCGTTCATGCCGCCTTGCGACATCCAATGCGTTAAAAGTGATTCGGAAGGGCATGGCTTTAGCCATGCCACCAGGAGCAACATTTTCACTCTCCCGCTGCGGCACGGTTAAAACCGTGCCCTTCCGTCCTTCTGACCGGAATTTTCGAATCAGATGCTTCGCTCCACTCAGCATGACATGCCGATGGGTTGCGGCCCGAGGGTTGTGTTGAGCGTAAATGAACAGCGTTACTCTTTAACCCTATTTTCCAGCCTCCGCCGTTTTCTTTTGAATCGCTTTCAGGCGTTTCATCACGTCATTCTCACCGCGCCCAAAGTAGTTATGCAGCGTCTGGTATTCCCGGAAAAGCCGCGTATAGGTCTCATGATGTCGCGGCTGCGGACGGTAGACGAGGCTTTGCACGCCGGCCATATGCCGGGCGGCCTCAAAGATCGAATCGTACCCTCCCCCGGCGCGGCCGGCGGCCACGGCGCCGTGCATAGCCGAACCCAGAGCCGGACAAGTGAGCGGCTGCCTGGCAATCTTAATTTCGCGCCCCGTGACGTCCGCGTAAATCTGCATCAGCAGCTTGTTTTTCTGCGGCAGGCCTCCGCAGGCCACGAGATTTTTCACAGGAATGCCCTTGGCCTCGAACGCTTCGATAATCTGCCGCGTGCCAAACGCCGTGGCTTCCACGAGCGCGCGGAAAATCTCTTCGGGCTTGGTGCTTAGTCTCAGGCCCAAAAGCAATCCCGTTAAATCCGCGTCCACGAGAATCGAGCGGTTTCCGTTCCACCAATCCAGAGCAAGCAGACCGGATTGGCCGGGATCGATCGCCGCCGCGCGTTTTTCCAGAAGACTCGGAACGCTGGTTTTCAATCTTCGCGCTTCGCGCTGGAAAGCTTCTGGCACGCCCTGCTCGAAAAACCAGGCAAAGATGTCTCCAACGGCGGATTGCCCCGCCTCATATCCCCAAAGGCCGGGCACGACGCCGTCTTCCACCGTGCCGCACATGCCCTCGACCATGCGCTTCTCTTTGCCTAATAAGATATGGCAGATCGACGTGCCCATAATCATCACCATCGATCCCGGCTGAGTGACGGTAACGGCGGGTACGGCCACGTGCGCGTCCACATTGCCGATGGAGATTGGAATTCCCGCGCGCAAGCCCGTCCTTTTCGCCCAATAGGGCGTAAGGCCACCGGCGCAAGAGCCGAGCGGGTAGAAATCATTCCCAACTTTTTCCGCGATGACGTTCTCGAACCGGGGATCGAGCGCGCCGAAAAAACCCTTGGAAGGAAATCCCTTCATCCACATGGCCTTGTAGGACGCCGCGCAGGAGCTGCGCTTCTCCTCGCCCGTAAGCTGCCAGACGATCCAGTCCGCCGCCTCGATAAACCGGTCGATGGCGGCGTAGGTCTTCGGCGAGTCGTGCAGAATTTGCAAGAGTTTCGAAAAAAACCATTCGGAGGAGTAACGGCCTCCGTATGCGCGGATGAATTCTTCGCCGCGCTCCTTCCCAATTTGCGTGATCCGGTTGGCTTCCGGCTGCGCGGCGTGATGCTTCCAGAGTTTCACCCAGGCGTGCGGATTCTTACTGTATTCCTCGACAAAACACAACGGCGTGCCGTCGCGCAAAGTGGGCATGGGGGTCGACGCGGTGAAGTCCGTCCCGAGGCCGATGACTCGATCCCCCTTCATTCCCGCGGCCTTCAAAGCATTGGGCACAGCCTTTTCGACCACCCGGAGATAATCGCGGGGATTTTGAAGCGCCCAGTCGTTCTTAAGCCTTACGCCGCCTGGAAGCGTGTCGTCCAGGACGCCATCTTTATACGGAGCAATGGCCGCGCCAGCCTCCAGCCCGTCTCGGACCCGCACAACCACCGCTCGCCCTGATTCAGTGCCGAAGTCGATTCCAACGGTGAACGTCTCTTTGACCATAAAATGTCTAAACAGAATACCAGCCTCAGTGCGCCCGAGTCGAGACACAGGTTCCATGCCGCGCAAGGAACGCGCCATATACCGTGTCCTATTGGGAAATCCAGTGTGAGCTTTCGGCAGTTAACCGGCCAATCCTCTGAGCCTTACCACTAACATCCTTAGCCGAGAGGCGTTATTCTCTTCCAGTTGGGATTTTCTCTTCAGGAGGAGGGGGCTCCGCTTCCGGCTCAGATCTTGGCAGGTCAACGCCGGGGCAGAGCCCCGATGAACTACGATTCTCTTTATCCCACTTTCTGCCCCGCCGCACAAGCTCGAAAGCGATTGGGCCGAAGGCTGC
>JBOGJX010000008.1:0-5502 GCA_050745285.1 Terriglobia bacterium | reverse complement strand
CAGGGCTGTCCCATTAAAAGTCGAACAGATTCAATTGGATACAGGTACCGGCATCCGGGGGCCCGTCGTTGAAATTGGAAAACCCCTCTAAAATCGGGGTTTTTTCGAAAATCGTGACGCTGAGAATTTGGAGGATTTTGTAGAGGCTTAGGTCGAGCCCCAGTCGTTTTTTGACAATGGCAACCAGGACGTAAACCGACAGGGCGACCCATACTTGAGTCTTCACAGCGTTCTCGGAGGTGCCATAGAAGGCCTTGATCCGCAGGTGCTGTTTGATCCAACGGAAGAACAATTCCACCTGCCAACGTGCCCGATAGAGTTGAGTGACGGTCAAGGCGGGCAGGAGAAAATTGTTGGTCAGGAAAACGAGTCGCAAGTCCTTCTTGGCATCGAAGTACGCGACGCGACGCAGTGGATCGGGATAACGTTGGACGGTTCGTACTCCGGTCAGCAGAACGGTCTGATCGCAGCGTAGGCCGGTGGACCGCTCGACGGGGCGTGAGGAGCGTCGGTGGAACTGGTAGTTCTTTTTGGCGCGAATGATGAAGAAGGCACAAGCTTGAGTGAAGCCATAGAGACGAGCAAAATCCACGTAAGCGCGGTCGAACAAGTAAAACGCTCCGGCTTCCGGCAGCAATTCGTCGAGAAAGTTGACATCGTGAACTTGGCCGCCGGTCACATAAACATTGGCTGGGATGCTGCCCCGCACGTCCAACAGCGTGTGCAGCTTGACCGCGCTTTTGCGACGGCGAGACTGGGCCCAAGGGAAGAGCGACAGACACAGATCGATCGTGGTCGAGTCGAGCGCATAAACGGTCTCGGACAACTCCACCCCGAAAGATTCGTCGCGGTAGAGGTCGCGGGCGATGCGAACCAGCACTTGGGCGAAGTCGGCGTAAATTCGCCAATCGCGAACCTCGTTGGCGTGAGCCAGCGTATTGCGAGAAACCTGCCCCCGGAAACCCATGTGATAGAGTTTGGATTGCTGGGCGCGGAGGCAAGCTTCGATGTCGCGCAGACTCTCGCGATAGGTGAGTTGAGCAAAAGCCAGACAAAGGAACTGATCCCAACAAGAGAAATCTTTGACGTAGCGATTGCCATGGTATCGATCGACGCAAATCTGAAACGGGTAGGTCGGGATGAAATCTAAAAACTGAGAGAACACGCTTCGGCCAAGATTCATCTACTGCCTCCGGCATGGGATGGAAAACAGTAGAATGATGCCAAAACGGAAGCCAGAAATTGAAATCGAAAAAACTCATCCTGACCATTTACTTTCGCCCAGTCAAACAGTTACCACGAACTGCCCGAACTTTCTTGGGACACTACTGGTTATATTTCAATAGGTTACGGCGATTTTCGTCATACTTGGGAGAAAGGCACCGTGCACGATTACAGTGAATACCTCCGCGTGGCGGCGGAATGGGAGGCCGAGTTCGCGCGCAATCGTAAGCGATATGGTGATGCCATTCATTGCCGGAGGGGTTGCAGCGATTGCTGCAGCCAGATGTTCCAGATTACGGAAGTGGAAGCGGCCTATATCTCCGCCGCCGTGAAGGCGCTCCCGGAGGAGCGCATGGTGGAGATGAGGACGCGAGCGCGAGCATACATTGAGCAAAGACAAGAATTGCTCGCCAGCCGCAACGTGCCGGACGCATGGGGCGCGCTGCCGCCTCCCGGCCTCCGCCTTCCCTGCCCGGCGCTCGTGGACGGCGCATGTTCCATCTATGAGCATCGTCCCATGATCTGCCGCAAATACGGCATCCCGCTTTATAGTCCGCAAAAGCCCGACCGGATATTTGCCTGCGAGTTAAATTTCAAGCCGGGCGAGGAAATCAAGGATCCTGAGCTAGTGCAGATCCACACGGGACTTTATGGCCGCTGGGCGGCGGTTCAGGCGGATTACAATCAGCGGGGTGGACGCCGGGACGCAAAGCCGCTCACCGTAGCGCGCGCCATTCTGGAAGACTTCGAGCCGTACTTGCCAAAGGCAGAGACGAGAGACAAGTGACGAGAGACGCGCAGGTGTAGCGCAGAGTTTTGCTCTTAAAACTCTGCGGGGGTTTTCTTTTGCATTTTGGATTTGCGATTCTACATTGACCGTAGCGTTGCATCAAGAGAGGACATTACCTTTGCCACGCAGACCATTGCTGACCCATGTCGATCCGAGCTCCGAGACCTTTGCCAAGAACGTGCGCCACATGGCCGACCTGATGCTCGAAATCAAGAACGAAGAGGAGATCCTGCGCGAAGGCGGCGGCAAAAAAGCCATCGACTCGCAGCACAAAAAGGGCCGTCTGACCGCGCGGGAGCGGATCGCACGCCTCATAGACGCGGAATCCGCGTTCTTTGAGCTGGGGATTTACGCGGCGTACGGAATGTACGAGGAGTGGGGTGGCGCGCCCGCCGCCGGCGTCGTCACAGGACTTGGCCGCGTGCGCGGGCGTCTAGTGATGATCATCGCCAACGACGCCACCGTCAAGGCGGGCGCATTTTTCCCTCTCACCGCCAAAAAAGTGATCCGCGCGCAGAATATCGCGCTCGATAATCACATTCCCACCGTCTATCTGGTGGACTCTTCCGGCGTCTTCCTTCCTTTGCAGGAAGACGTTTTCCCCGATACGGACGATTTTGGCCGCGTCTTCCGCAACAACGCCGTGATGAGCGCCGAAGGCATTCCGCAAATCACCGCCATCATGGGCATGTGTGTGGCCGGAGGCGCATACCTGCCGGTGATGTGCGATCACATTTTGATGACGGAGGGCAGCGGCTTATTTCTTGCGGGGCCTGCCTTGGTGCAGGCGGCGATTGGCCAGCAAGCTTCCGTCGAGGAACTGGGCGGCGCCAAGATGCACGCCCAGGTTAGCGGGACGGTGGATTTCCGCGAGCCGGATGACGAGACATGCATCGAGCGGCTTCGCGCGCTAATTGACAAAATGGGCTCGCGTTCCGCCGCTCCATTCAGCCATGAAGCGGAGGAGCCGCCCGCCTATCCCGCCGAAGGGATTTATGGCATTTACTCCGCCAACCCAGGCCGCCAGTACGACATGCGCGAGATCATCGCCCGCATCGTCGATGGCTCTGCCTTCGACGAATACCGGGCCGACTACGGTAAGACCGTTCTCTGTGGTTACGTGCGCATCGGCGGCTGGGCGGTGGGGATTGTGGCGAATCAGAAGAAGCACGCGCAGACCGTCGCTCCCGGTACGGGCCAGAAGAGAGTCGAGTTCGGGGGGGTGATTTACACGGAGTCGGCGGGTAAGGCCGCGCGCTTCATCATGGATTGCAATCAGGGTCTGACGCCTCTCGTGTTTTTGCACGACGTCAACGGGTTTATGGTGGGCAAAGAGGCCGAGTGGAGTGGCATCATCCGCGCCGGGGCCAAGATGGTGAATGCTGTTTCAAACAGCGTGGTGCCCAAGATCACCGTGATTTGCGGCGGTAGCTTTGGCGCTGGACACTACGCCATGTGCGGCAAGGCATACGATCCGAGGTTTGTTTTTGCCTGGCCGACGGCCCGCTACGCTGTGATGAGCGGAGCCTCAGCCGCATCGACGCTGGTTGAAATCCGCATCCGTCAGCTTGAGCGCGAAGGGCGTAAGCTCAGCGAGACGGAGAAAAAGGATCTCGTCGAATCCATCCGATCCACCTATGAGCGCCAGACCGACCCTCGCTACGCCGCGGCCAGGCTTTGGGTGGACGCCATTATTGATCCGGCGGAAACGCGCGAGGCCTTGATCTGGGCGCTCGAGGCGGCCGCATTGAACCCGAACGTGCGTGAGTTTAAGACGGGCGTGTTGCAGACGTGAAGGAAGTTAACCGTCGAAAGTTAAAAGTCAAAGGGAAACACACATCATCCCACGCCACGTGATGGCATCCTATGCAGCGATTTACTGACCTTAAAGTATGGCAGCGCAGTCATCACCTTGTCCTTGAGATTTACCGGGTGACGGCGACGTTTCCTTCCAGCGAGCGGTATGGTTTGGTTTCGCAGCTTCGAAGGGCCTCTGCGTCGGTCCCTACAAATATTGCGGAAGGCTCAAAAAGAAGGAGCAACCCGGAGTATGCGCGCTTTTTAAACATTGCCGAGGGATCCTTGGCGGAGTCAGAATACTTGCTGATGCTGAGTAAGGACTTGGGTTTTATCGCTGCTACAGCCGCGGGGGATCTCGTGAAGGAAGTATCAGAGATTGCCCGCATGCTGAGCGCTCTCCGAGTCAAGGATGAGACCTCTCCTTGAACCGAGCGCTTACGTTTAACGTTTAACCTTCGACTTTCGACCTTCGACTCTCAATAGAACGCCACAGAGGATTTCATGGACTTGGTCAAAATCATCGAATGCCCACGCGACGCATGGCAAGGATTACCCAAGGTTATTCCCACCGAAGCTAAAGTGTCTTATCTCAGGAAGCTGATCGAGGCCGGCTTCTGCCATCTGGATGCCGTGAGCTTCGTTTCGCCCAAACACGTTCCGCAGATGGCGGACAGCGAGAACGTTCTGGCTAGCCTGAAGGCCGAGGGATTGCTCTCCCCGCGCACGAACGGACGGGTCCATTCTCCCGTGCCCATCGATGACGAACCTCAGGGAGTTGAGATCATCGGCATCGTCGTCAATGAGCAAGGCTTGGACCGCGCCCTCGCGGCGCCTGGCGTCACCACGTTGGGTTATCCCTACTCGGTGTCCGCCAATTTCCGCCGCCAGAATGCCAACATGTCGCAATCGGAATCGCGGGCGCTGGTCGCCAAGCTCGAAGAGGCCACCCGCACGCGCGGGCGCAAGCTGGTGGTCTATATCTCCATGGCCTTTGGAAATCCTTTCGGTGAGCCTTGGAGCCCGGAAATCACCGCGGACGCGCTCGAATGGTTGAAAAGCGCCGGGATCAAGTCAATCTCTCTAGCGGATACCGTGGGCGCGGCAACGCCCGAAGAGGTGGGCAAACTCTATCGGCATCTTCTGCCGGCCGCGGAGGGGATTGAGTTGGGTGTTCATCTACATGGCCGTCCGGAGAACGCGGCGGAGAAAGTCCTGGCCGCGTTTGAAGCCGGCTGCCGGCGGTTTGACGGCGCCCTTACCGGCCTCGGCGGGTGCCCCTTCGCTAGCGACGACTTGGTGGGGAATATTCCCACCGAAGTTGTGGTCCCCACACTGGCAGCAAGGGGCGCCGTGATGAGCATCGAACCCTGGGGAATGCTCTCCGCCGTGGAAGCAACCAAGGCGTTGAGAACCATGTATGCCTAAGCATAGCTTCTGTGTATTGCCGGGGGAGTCTTCCTACCAATTTTCGGCCAAACATAGCATTTAGCATTACAAGGTTAAGTTCGATAGCGGCGTGTCAGGGCACGGCTTTAGCCGTGCCAAACCAGAATCTAAAAGATCGACGGCTTTAGCCGCTGAGGGCATCAGGGGCTAAAGCCCCAGGGATCAAGGGAAGGCGCACCGCGCGGCATGGCTGAAGCCATGCCCTGACACAGCGGTAACACGACTTAACCCAGTATCGTTAA
>JBOGJX010000007.1:0-22275 GCA_050745285.1 Terriglobia bacterium | reverse complement strand
CCGTTTTGCTTTTTGGGTTGCGGTTAGCTTAAGATGGCGCTATCCGTGGTTAGACATTTATTCCCGGAAAGAGGGGCGAGGAAGTCCGTGCCTGCCACATCCAAGGTTGAAATTTCCCAAGACCGGCTGGCGGCGTTCTGCCGTAAGCACCACATCCGCAAGCTAGCTTTTTTCGGCTCGGTCCTGCGCGATGACTTTTCACCTCTTAGCGATGTGGATGTTCTGGTGGAGTTTGAGCCGGGCCATACTCCCGGCCTTGATTTTTTCGTCATGGAAAATGAGTTGAGTGAGATTCTCGGCCGCAAAGTTGACCTAAACACGATGCAGTTTCTGAGCCGTCATTACCGCAAGCAGGCCCTGGACGAAGCAGAGGTGCAGTACGTCGCGCCGTGATGCCAACTTTTATCTGCGCCACATAAAGCCCTGATAAATGCCGAAAGGGCGATCCAGGAGTGGATTGAGACAGCAACACAATTAGGCCGCCCAACCCCTGAGCCGAAAGGCCGGCTGGTGTTTGCGTGATACGCCGGTTGCTCCTCGGTGGTTTTATATTTTTTTGAAATCTTGAATTTGTGATCGAGAATTCAGTCCATCCCCGCAGACATCGTAAGAGGCGCGATGAATCCGCCACCGGTGGAGGCATAACTGAAGTGATCGACGATGCAGCTAATATGGTGGATGGGCGTAGCATTCCCGATTTGGACAGGCTTCATGAGCTCGGGTTGCCACGTCACCCGTCCAATGATGCGATGTGCTTCCTCGATAACCCCGAGAGCCGTACACCTCTGGCAGCAGTTCCCCTGAGTGACTCCTATCACATGCTCGCGGAAGCACGCTACGCTCTACTTGAAGGCTTCAGACAGTTGGAACATTATCGAGGTAAAGAGCCCCCCAACGAGCTGTCCGCTGTGTTCTTCGGACAGTTTTACGGTAGCGATGTGGCCCTGCGGCTTTATGCGGCGGGCGAGTATTTGGCTGGAGCGATAATTGAAATGCTCGAGGTTGAAGAACCAATGCTGACCCCTTACAAAAAAAAGCATGTCAGCTTACAGGCGACTGTGGCCAAGTTTCTGATTCAGCAAAAAATGGATCATCGCATCACCGCCGCTGTCAGGAATCTAGGGACCTCGGAAGAGTGGAGGAGGGCGATCCGGTATCGAGACGACTGGGTCCACACACAAGCCCTGTTGGTTTCGGGAATGGGACTCACGTTCAAAAGAGGTAAGAAGCCCTGGCAAAAGGTTGGACCAACAGTCTACACACTAGGGTTTGGGAGCGGTGATCAGCCGGAACACACAGTGGACGAACTCCTTGAGTGCGTCCGCGTCGCCTCGTGTCAATTCACAGACGTGCTCGTAGCAGCGGCTGACCACTACGCCTGTCTCCTGAAGCAGGCCGCAGCAACCTCCTCGAACGAAACCGGCATAGTAGTTAGCCCGTCCTAAATTATGCTCAATCGCCCGCTGAGCACGGAGGCGGCTAGCCACGGTCAGCGCGTTCCTGACTGTGGGTCATTTTTGAAAAGCCAAGGCTAATTCAAATAGCGAATTTACCTTGGGCCTCCTCTCCTGTGTAGGATGCAAAAGTGAGCCACTGGCACGACTCGCCACCCGCGAGATGAGCTTAAAAGCGTTGAGTAAGGCTGGATTGGCGTCACAATAAGTTGAGCTCCTAACACTCATCCGCAATCAGATAGGGAGGTTGCCGTGATCCACAAGACGGCTTCGAGTCTGCTTCTTCTGTTGGTGCTCGTGGGAGCCGGAGCGCTAGTTGGGATGGCGGCGGTCCCCGCGCACTACGTTGGGTCTAAAGCCTGCGAACCGTGCCATCAGTCGATATATGCCCGATGGAAGACGACGCCCATGGCCAACGTGGTGCGCGATCCGCGAGCACACCCCGACGCCATTTTGGCGGATTTTTCTAAGCCCAATCCGCTGGTGAAGTTCACTAAAGCTGACATCGCGTTGGTTTACGGGAGCATCTGGAAGCAGCGCTACTTCAAGAAGGTGGGTGATAACTATAACGTGCTCCCCGCACAGTGGGATATAGCGAACCGTAAATGGCTCCCATTCTTCGTGAAAAATGGAGAAGACTGGTGGGCGCCGCTCTACCCACCCGACAATATGAAGCGTCCTACCGGGCCGCTGTGCGACGGCTGCCACTCCGTAAACTACGATATTTATACCCATACGGTGACCGAGTGGAACGTGGGCTGCGAGCGCTGCCACGGCCCCGGCAGCGAGCATGTGAAAAATCCCGCACAATACCTTACCAATATCATCAATCCGGCGCGGCTTGACTATGTGGATGCCAACGACGATTGTATCCAGTGCCACGTGCAAGGCCGCCCGCTGCATAATCCGATTAACGGGCAGTATTATGACTGGCCGGTCGGATACCAAGTCGGGCTTCACTTGCAGGACTATTGGACCCTCGAGCAGCATAAGTTGGGTGTGACGGATTTCTATTATTTTGCGGATGGCACGGCCCACAAAAACCGAATGCAGGGCAACGATTATGCGCAGAGTCTGATGTACCGGCACGGTGTCACGTGCTTCAGTTGCCACGACGTGCACGGCACGGACAATGTGGCAGAGCTTATAAAGCCCGTGAGCTCGAACCAGATGTGCTTGGAGTGCCACGGGCCCGGCTCGCCCAACGGCCCCTATACGAGCACGATTGAAGAGCACACGCATCACAACCCAGGTAGTCCGGGCAGCGAGTGCGTTTCGTGCCATATGCCCAAGATCGAGAAAGAAGGCGTGCCGGGCGCCTTTGTCCATGTCCACACATTCCGCTTTATCACGCCCGCGATGACGGAAAAGTACGGAATTCCGAACCCCTGCATTTCCTGCCACCAGGATAAGTCAAACCAGTGGGCAACTAAACGGCTGGCGCGCTGGTTTTCCCCTTGGCGCATAGAGTGAGCAAGCATGGCTCATACCGTTAGATATGATGGGATTCTGATTCGTGGGTGGCGAAGGCGCGACGTTCTCTGCCGTGCCTGCGATCTCGGCCAATTCCGATAACCAGGGCCGCAGGCCACCCCGCGGCCGGCACGTTGTAGCGCAGAGTTTTGATCTTAAAACTCTGCGGCTTTTCGCTGACCCGGACAAAAATGCCGCAGAGTTTCAAAAGCAAAACTCTGCGCTACAGCCTACACGAACTCCTCGGGTGCGCGACATAGAAGCTAGGAGCGCGGAAGGTGAATATGGCCCCGCGAGGGGCCAGCCCATGAATAGCCGTAGGTGCAACATATGGACAATAAGCGGCAAACTCCAATCAATCCCGCAGGGGTTGACCGTTGGGATCATCGGGGCTTTCAGCCCAACATGGGGGGGGCAGTAGTGAATCATGCCTGAATCTCAATCATGTTCCCGATCTCTCAGCGCACGCGGTAGATGACGATTCCGCCCAGTCCCATCAAGATCGCAGCATAAGCAAAAGCTGAAATTGGTGAAACTGCTGTCCATAAGACTCCCACCACAACGCTGGCCGCCAGGTCGCCCATGCCGTTGACCGTCCCAAGCACTCCATAAGCCGTGCCCCGGACCTCGTTGCCGATGAAGTCCGCGGTCATCGCGCCTTCGAGCGCATCCACCACGGCAATGGAAAATCCGCTCAGCCCAAAGAGCGCCAAAAGGTAGATGATGACATCCAGCTTCCATAAGAACGCGACGAGAAAGCCGAATGACGCCAGCGCGCCTGCAACGTAGCCCAGGGATAGCAATCCGCGCCGCCCCAGGCGGTCGGAAAGCGCGCCCACGGGATAAGAACACGCAGCGTAAAACACGTTGTGGCCGACGTAGAGCAACCCCGCGATTTCCGCCGCATGCTGCAGACCATATCTCGGGGTGAGCAACTGCGTGGCGGCAAGAATCATAAGGGTTCGGGCAAAATCCCCCATCCCAAATGTTCCGACACCCCAAAGGAAACGCCAGAACGGCCGCGGCAAGGCCCTTATCGTTGTCCAGAATTTTATCCGCGAAGGGGCGCCGCGCTTTTCGCGGACGAGAGCCGCGAAGGCGATGCCGGAACCTAAGCCCGGAATAAGCGTCAGCAGAAAGATGATGCGAAAAGGTTCGGAGGGATCCGCCATTCGCGGGTGAAGGTAAGACAACAGCCAGACACCCAGGAGAGGCCCAATAATTGCCCCGATTGTATCTCCAGCGCGGTGAAATCCGAATGCTTTGCCCCGAGCTTCGGCAGGAACAGAATCGGCCAGCAAGGCGTCCCGCAGCGGTCCACGAAGCCCGCGCCCGAACCAGGCGAGAGTGCGTCCCACGAGCAACAGCGGCAATCCGTAAGCAAACGCAAAAATAGCTTGCGAGGCGCCGGTCAGGAAATAGCCTCCCACCGTCACAGGCTTTCGATGCCCCATACGGTCGGACATCCAGCCCGATCCCAGCTTCACGAAACTCGATGTGGAATCGGCGACGCCTTCAATGAGACCCAAGACCGCCGGTGAGAGGCCGAGCACGGCGAGGAAACCCGGGAGAATCGTCGTCGCCATCTCGTGGCTGGCATCCGAAAGGAGGCTCGTGACGCCCATTCCTACGATGTTGCGGTTCAGCCAGGCTTTCCGAGGCGGATTTTCCGGGGTAATTTTGGGTAAGCCAGTGGGAGAAGGCTTGTCGTCTCTGGGCATGCCCGTACTTTACCGCAGAGCATCACCACGAAGGTGAGTTTTTCTCGTCCTCACCCAGCTTATCTTCACCCCTGCGGGGCAGAGCCTGCCGCGGTGGGTCCAGTTTGGAGCCAAGCTGGCGTTCTGAGGATTGCTCCAGAAGTGATTAAGTATCCCCCGGCAGAGCCGGGGGCTTTACGGAAGCATGAAAACCGCCCCTCACCCGCCCTCGTACCTCAGGCGCCCTCTCCCCAACGGAGAGGGCTGTGATTGCATCGTTGACTCCCGCCCTCTCCCAGGGGGAGGGTGGCGAGCGGAGTGAGCCGGGTGAGGGGTATTGGCCGGCATTTTCCGGGCATGGGAAATTCATCCTTCCGGAACTGTCAAACTTCTACGGCCACCCCGGCAGAGTCGGGGGAACTCTTAATTGCATTAGTGGCTTTGCAGGCTCTTCACGACGGCTCGGACCGTTGTGGGGGCGGGAGCCGGGGTTAAAATTAGGTCAGCGCCAGTTTTCGACGGAGGGAAATTCCAATGGATACCTTAAAACACGTCAATCGGAGAGAATTTTTGGGGCTTGCTACAGCAATCGCAGGGGCTGCTGCGTTGCCGGACGCCCTCCGAGCCGATCCGCCGCAAAATCCGGTGGTGGACGCCGTCGTCAAGAATGGAAATTCCGTTAATCACGAAAAGGTCCCGTGGAAAGTGCTGCCGTTTCCCAACGCGCAGATTAAGCTGCTGGACGGCGTATTCAAGGACCAGATGGAAATCAATCAGGGTTATCTGCGAATGTTGCCCAACGACCGTCTGGCGCACACGTTTCGTCTCACCGCCGGGCTGCCGTCAACCGCGGAGCCGCTTGGAGGTTGGGAAAAACCAGACTGTGAATTGCGCGGACACTTTACCGGCGGGCATTATCTATCCGCAAGCGCATTGATATACGCCAGCACGGGTGATGACGAGCTGAAGAAAAAAGCGAACGAGTTGGTGGCAATTCTCGCCCAATGTCAGCAGGCTCACGGCAATGGCTACTTGAGTGCTTTTCCAGAAGAGTTTTTTGACCGGCTACGCGAATCGAAACCGGTATGGGCGCCCTTCTACACGATTCACAAGATCATGGCCGGCCATCTGGATATGTACACGCACTGTGGCAACCAGCAGGCCCTCGATACGGCTGAAAAGATGGCGGGTTGGGTAAGCCGGTGGGTGGGGCCGTTGAGCGATGAGCACATGCAGCGTGTCCTTGAAGTAGAGCAGGGTGGCATGCTGGAGGTGCTTTGCAATCTCTACGCGGTGACCGGGCGGCGCCAATATCTTTGGGTTGCCCATCGCTTCGACCACAAAGCTGTTTTCGATCCGCTGGCGGAATACCGGGACGAGCTCACGGGCCTGCATGCGAACACAAACATCCCCAAAATTATCGGGGCGGCGCGGCAGTACGAGGTGACGGGAGACGAACGGTACCACAACATCGCCAGCTACTTTTGGAATGAAGTTACGGCCCGGCGGGTTTTCTGCAGCGGCGGCACTAGCTACCAAGAGCACTGGCTGACGCCGGCCGGCCAGCTCGGAAAAGAAGTGGGCCAGAACATGGAAGAGTGTTGTTGCGGATACAACATGCTGAAGCTGACCCGGCATGTTTATGGCTGGACGGCAGACCCGCGAGCCATGGATTACTATGAACGCACGCTATTCAACAGCCGTCTTGGAACCCAGGATCCGCACGGATTGAAAAGCTATTTCCTTCCCCTCGGGCGCGGCTGGTGGAAATACTACAACACACCTTACGACTCCTTCTGGTGCTGCACAGGAACTGGGGCAGAAGAATTTTCTAAATTCAATAACACGATTTACTTTCACGACGATCGCGGCATTTACGTCAACCTGTTTGTCGCCTCTGAGTTGAACTGGCCGGAGAAGGGGATCCGTCTGCGGCAGCAGACTACATTCCCCGAGCAGGAAGGGACGTCTCTCGTGGTTCGCGCGCAGCAGCCCGTGAAGTTGGCGCTGAACATCCGCATCCCCTACTGGGCCACCAAAGGCGGCACGCTGAAGCTCAACGGGCAAACCTTGCCCGCATTTGCCAGTCCGAGCAGTTATCTCACCATCGACAGGATCTGGAAGGATGGCGACCGTATTGAAGTGAGCATGCCCATGAGCTTGCACGCCGATCCTCTGCCCGGAGATGAAACGCAGCAGGCCATGATGTATGGGCCGCTTGTTCTGGCGGGCGAGTTAGGCAGTGAAGGTTTGAGCGAATCCAATACCTACAAGGGCTATGACACGAGCCCGGGCGGAAAACCTATCCCGGCGCCGGAAATCCGGACTCGTCCTGGCAACTGGAGCGCGTGGGTAGAGCCTTCGGGAAAACTGGAATTCCACACGGTTGGGCAAAGCCAAACCACGGCGCTACGGCCCTTGTATAAGATCGCGGGGCAGCGGTACGTGGTGTATTGGAAAGTGCGCTCCACGTCATCATAGCCGCGTGCCACAAGGCGATGCTCCCGTCCTGCGGCCCCGGACCGTAATTCACAAGATCGCCCCGCGCCCACAGCCCAGAGCCCAAAGCTCGTCATAGGTTCTATTCAAAGCGGAAAGAACGTCAAAGTTGCCGTGGATATCATACATGACGGCGATCTTCATCGGACGATCGCCTTATTGCGGCTTGACGCCGGCCGCGGCTACGGCCTTATGCGGCCGGTAGAGGATTACGTGAACCTTCTCCAACGTGATCAGACCGCCGTCGATCATCTCGTCCAATTTGGGGAGGACGCGCTGAACGCGCTCCTCATACTCGACGGTCTCGATGACGATCGGGAGTTCCTGTGAAAGCCGCAAAATCTTTTCCGTGTGGTAACGAGTCGAGGCGCCGTAGCTGGCGATGCCCCGAAAAACCGTCACACCGGCGAACCCTTCGTGCCGGAGGAGTTCGACAATTGCTTCGTAAAGGAGCTTGTGGCGCCACTTGTCCGATTCGCCGATGTGAACTCTCATCAGAGTACGATCGCCTTCAAAACGGTCGTGTTCCGTGTGTTGCATAAAGCCTCCTCGGAGCGCCTCGCGTCGCGCGTTTTACGTTAGTCGCTGCGAGTCAAAAGTGAAATCCTTCACTCCTTCGGCCCAATGAAATCTAACAGGCATCACCACGTTCCTGCTTGCCTCATAAACAAAAAACTCCTGAGCGCCCGTCGGCGGCCAGGAGTCATTAGCCCGTCGGAGGGCGGTTAAGGCGAACTCCTTCGCCTTTCAGTCTTAAATCTTAAAATGCCTTGGAAAATACTTACCTGCAGCCTGGCATCCAGACGTGTCTTTCTGAAAGGAACCTGCGCCTCTCAGCGCCAATTATACAATATTGCCCTGGCGGGTTTCATTGTTGTCCCCCTACGGGCGTAATGGCCGTAGGAATCGCAAAGTCGCTGACAGCAAGGCCCGAATTGATTGTCACCCCGCTGACCTGGAAATCGACCAGCAAACTGTGCGCAACATACTTTTGAATATGGGATGGCATGCGAATGCCGCTGACCGTAAGGTTATCATTTTGGAATCGTCATTGCCATGGCCCGGAATCCACACTGGAGCGGCAGAGCGGCTTCGAGTCTCATAAACATGACACTCATTATTTTGCGTCTTTTTGCTTGACTTGATGCTTCTGTGTTTTTTATGATCGGGGCATCGCTAGAAAGGAGGTGATTCATGTCAACGGACTGTAAATGTAGCGAGGGTGCTGAGGCTTAGGCGCTCGCTAGCGCTGGCTTGTGGGATCCTCTCTTTAGCGCGGAGGGGTTCGAGGCGCTGGTTCGCGCCTGTTCTCGTGGTCGTAGCGAGGAAGCTAATCCCATCAGCATCCGGAGCCCCCGGCGGCTGCATCGAATGCAGTCTCCGGGGGCTTTTCATTTTTAGCCGTATTACTGTTCACTTAAGCGCACCGTAGCCTTCGGTGTCCAATCCGCAGGTATGCTGAGCCCTTCGGCTTCGCTCAGGGTAAACTCCGCGAAGCATCGGCCCTGAAGATTCCGGTCAGAGGGACGGAAGGGCACGGCCGGTTTTTTCTCAAGATTAGGCCGTGCCATAACACGCTCCCCGTTCTCGCTGTCTCCCGCTGCGGCGATGGGCGGTGCGCCCGTCGCCGCAGCGGGAGAGTGGAAATAGCGGCTTCCTGGTGGCATGGCTAAAGCCATGCCCTTCCATATCTCTTTTCATGCTTTGCGGGTGTCGTATAGCGACATGACCGACTGCTTGTAAATCGACGGGAAAGGGAGATTCTTCGCGGAGTTTACCCTGAGCTTGCGGAGATTCTTCGCTTCGCTCAGGATGACAGGCGAAGGGATCAGCACGACATGTACCTAAAATCTTCGCATCGGGACGAAAATTTGGCGAAGTGAACAGGGTTGCTTTTAGCCGTATTTGTAGCGGCGGCGGGGCGCCGTCGCTACTACAATGGGCCCCATCGGGTCAATAGGTCTTGGTTAACCGTTCGCGGCTTCCAGGTGGCGGGCAATGGCGGGGTAGACGTCGAGCGCGGCGTTTTTTCCAAGGATTGAGTCGGCGTGGCCATATCCCGGAATGACTGTTCGGGTATAAAGATTCTTCCCGTTCCGTTCGCACAGGAGATTGTAAGTCATCTCCGTGCTCTCGGGCAGGAAGCAGCGGTTCTTGCCTCCGTGAACGAAGGCGATAGGAATGGCCAGCCGCTCGACGTGGGGCAGGTACGTATCGTTTCCATCGGCGGTGACAATGTGCCCGGTGCGCACCATGCGGGCCAGGTGCGCGAAGGCGTGAATGTTGGTCGAGCCGAACATTTCGTGAAGGCTGCTGTGCGTTGCGGCGTTCAACTTCTGGTGCTCGAAGACTTGAGAATACATAAACGTAATGCGGTGGCACACGGGGTTCGTGCACAACTGGTCTTGGGGAACCGGATATAGGCGCATGGCGGCCTCGTCGAGTCTTCCATCCCATCCCGTCGCGTTGCTGACGTAGGCGTCGAGCGACTTGACGCCGAGCTTATCAAGCACTTCCGGAATATAAAGGCCGCATTTGATCTCCGTGACCGGCGCCATCACCATGTGCGTTGCCACCTGCGAGCAGACAGCCGAACGAACCCCTTGCAATCCCTTCAGCATGGCCATAAAGAAGCTGACCGATCCGAAGCAATGAACCACCATCTGAACGCTTGCGGCTCCGGTCAGTTCCCTCACTTGCTCGATTGCCGCCGGGTAGTCATAAGCGGCAATCTCGTCCGCGCTGAACTGAAGATTGTGGGACGCCAGTTCAATGCTGCCGCGGTAATCGAGCGCCCACACGTCAAAACCGCGAGCTACGAGGAACTCCACCAGATTGGTCCGGATCGTGTCGATGCGGAAGATGAGGCTTGAGACGCCGATGCCGTGCGACAAAATCACAGGACCTTTGTTGCCACCGCAATAGCGCAGCAGACGAAGCTGAACGCCGTCCTTCGTGTTGAAGTAATGAACCTCCGGGGCGGGCGTGCGCAGCGGGCGCTTGCAGCGCGGAGGCGCGTCCGCTTTCAAATAGTGTGGCGGCGCCACAACGCCGCCGTAAGTGTCCCAAAGGATTCCGGCAAAGAAACGGCCGAAGCGCGCCATGGCTTCAAGTCGGTCGGCCGGGTCCGTGGCCCCGGTGACCCGCAGGGTGGTTAGCTGGCGCAGAAAATCCGACACCCCAATCCGGAGGATACCTTTACCGAGAACCGGGAAGGTGGGGTTCTCTCCGTCGTAAACGGTGGCATAGAGGGTCGTGGTTTCCGGCCAAAGCTCATGGGGGAGGCCCTCGTGGATCATCTTAAATCCATCGAAAAAAAACACCCGGCCCTCTTCGGAAGTCATCTTCATCTGGTAGCGCATCTCCCGCGTGCCTACGTTCGAGGGATCCTTTACCAGAAGTTGAAACATACCTCCGGCTACAGAGAGCGGTCGCGCGGAAAGGGACTGCGCCCGTACCTTGCCCACGATGCGGAAAATATGGCTGGGACGTGCTAGCGATTGATCAAGGTCGCTCGTCGCGATCGTTAGCGTAAATTCGATCCGGGAGTTATTCATCTGCCCCTGTTCGTCGGCGAGATGATAATCGTCCTTGATTTGGGTGGAAAAATAGCCCCGCATGGTTTCGGTGAATTCGAGAGTGGCCGGTGAATCGACCGCTTGAGGTGACGCGAGACGAGGCATAGATTGATTCTCCTTTGGATCGGACGGGTGAAGCTGCGCTCTCGATGAGGTCGCGGAGTGTGAACGTTGCATCGGGGGAGTTATAAGCCATAGCTCCGCGCCGGGGCACGATCAGGAGCCTTAGCGCATCCGCAACCTGTTTATAGTTTCGGCGAGGGTTGTGCCCGAGAGATGCCTTTCGAGGGGGAAGCTACACTACTAGCCTATCACAGCGAAGTCGAAAAAAGCAAGGATTTTTCGCACAGGACCGCGACGAACCACGGAAAGGGATGGCGGATCCCTCTCCCGGGTCAGGAAGGGAACGGCCGGCGGTGGGTGTTCTTCCATCTTCAAGGAAACGCCAGCTCCAGGAACACGGCGCCAGGAACGGGATTGTGGCGATAGGGTTCGATCGTGTAAAAGCCAAGGGAGCGATAGAGGGATTGCGCCTCCGTCATCGAGGCCAGAGTGTCAAGGCGCACACGCCTATAGGCGGCTGCGCGCGCTTCTTCAATCGCCTTGGCCGCGAGCGCCCGCCCCACGCCCTGTCCACGGAACCCCGGCCGCACGTAGAGCCGTTTAAGCTCACCCGTCTCGCCGTCGATACGGCGTAGCGCCACGCAACCGGCCGTGCGGCTTGAAGCCTTAGCAAGCAGCAGCCTGCCTTGGGGCGGCGCATACGCGCCGGGAAGCCCGGCAAGCTCCTCTGCGAAGCCCTGGAAGCAAAGGTCGAAGTGAAGCGAGGCCGCGTACTCCTGGAAAAGCGCCCGCGCATCGCCAATCTCTGCTTCCGAGTGCGCTTGAATGATGGTAAGGCTCAGGGTGAACGCCAAACGTGGCCCCATAATTGCAAATAGAAATCCTCGTAGTGGTACAGTTTGATGCAGAGACGGCTTCATGCCGCCATTTGGCGAGATAAACTCGCCACTACACATGCCAAACTGCACCACTACCGAATCCGTTGCCGGTTTGCATGCATGGGCCGCCGTGTGCTATATTAGCTAAGATTTATGAACCACGCTACTTGCCAGCCCATCACGTGCTACACGCGCTCGAACGATGCGCACTTCTGTTGCTGTTGACATCTTTTCTCCTCTCCCCTTTTTCTTTTCAGCCGTAGTTCAAATTTCTTTAAATTATCAGGAGGATTTTCCCATGAGTGATTACAAGCACCCGGAGGTTCTGGTCAGCACGGATTGGGTGGCCAGCCACGGTAGCGATCCGAACGTCCGGCTTGTGGAAGTGGATGTGGATACCACAGCCTATGACAAGGGCCATATTCAGAACGCGGTGGGATGGAACTGGCAGTCGCAACTGCAAGATAACATCCGCCGGGATCTTCTGACGAAATCGCAGTTTGAAGAGTTATTGAGCAAATCCGGCATCAGCAATGACTCGACGGTGGTGCTCTACGGCGACAACAATAACTGGTTTGCCGCCTATGCGCTCTGGCAGCTCAAGTATTACGGGCATAAGGACGCGCGGCTCATGAACGGAGGCCGCAAGAAGTGGGAGCTGGAAGGGCGCCCGCTCACTACGGACGCCGCCAGGGTGGCGTCCGCACAATACAAAGCCAGCAACCCGGATGAGAGTGTACGCGCCAAGCGCGATCTGGTGCTCGACGTTCTGAAGGGCCGGAGCGCTTACCTGGTGGACGTTCGCTCCCCGGACGAGTTCTCCGGCAAGGTGATTGCGCCGCCGGGAATGTCCGAAACGGCGCAGCGCGGGGGCCACATTCCTGGCGCGGTCAGCTTTCCCTGGTCCAAGGCGGCCAACGAAGACGGCACGTTCAAGCCCTATGACGAGCTTGCGAAACTGTTCGCCGCGCAGGGCGTGCGCGCGGATCGCGAGACGGTGGCCTACTGCCGCATCGGCGAACGCAGCTCGCACACGTGGTTCGTGCTGAAGTATCTCTTGGGCTTTGAGAAAGTGCGCAACTACGATGGAAGCTGGACGGAATGGGGCAACCTCGTGGACGCGCCCATCGAGAAGGGCGAGCCTGCCAAGGCCGGAGCATAATATCCGCCGCGACGCAGCGGATTCGATTGGTTAGTGCGGAGTTTCCTGATTTGGGAAACTCCGCGGTTGGTGATTGTGGCGGCGGCCTCCGGCCGCCGGAAATAAAAGTTCGGCGGTTCATGACCGCTTCTGTAGGGGCGCTGCTTGCTGCGCCCTGAAAGTGCAGGCGCAGGTCGCTGCGGCGACTGCCCCTATAAAAGCAAATGCCGCAGAGTTTCAAAAGCAAAACTCTGCGCTACCCCTTCAGCAGCACGCGGAAGCTTTTCTTCTCGGGGACAATTTCCACCTTGTCTTCGCGCGCCAGCCAGCCAATAGCAAACTGCAGGACGTCGCCCTCTCCGTTCAGGGTCTTTTTCAACTGGGATACCGTTTGGGGACCGTTCTGCGAGAGTTGCTGCCATACTTTACCTGCCGTGTGACCTACCTGTTCTGTTAATTCCATAGCGTAGCTCTCCTCTTTCAAAATATTGACTTGTGCGCCCACCGGCCTTTGAAGCCTTGTGCGCGCATCAGGGGATTTTCTCTCCCCGCTATTGCCCGGCGAGAAGCCGCCGATGCCAATGTAGATGCTGAGTGGAAACGCTTGGGTTTCTCTGGACACTCAGGGTGAAGCGATCCGGAAGGCGCGGACGAGCAGCGGTTACGTGGCTTAAGCTCAGCGCCGGATCGCGGATGTTTGCGTCAATGTCCGCCGCGCGAGCAGACTAAAGCGAAGCGGAAACGCTTCACTGAATATTTATCTGTTGAATTAATAGTACCAGTTTCCGGCGTGGAGGCCAAATCGAAAAAACTTATGCTGCGGATAAATTCTCCAGCCTCGAACCTATGATCAAGCCCGCTTGCGCCGGTTCCAGAAGAATGATGCTGATTCGATAACGCCGTATACGAATAGGCAGAACCATAGGTCGACAAAAGTGCCCCAGTCCACAAGGCGCTGATGGCGGGCGCCCGGCGGAAGAAATGGAGAGAGCAGCAGATAGAGAACGTTGCCAATAACCACAGCGGCGAGATACTTTATCCAACGGCGGGAAGACAAAAGCATGGCAGAGATTCCAGGGCGGAGCGATCTTTGATTTATAAGAAAAAAATGGCCTGTCACTAAATCCCTCACCCACCGCTTCGCGGTCCCCCTCTCCCAAGGGGAGAGGGCTGGGCTTCCCGCGGAACCTGTGAGTCTTGCCATCTCCCTCCGGAAGAAGGTGGCGCGGGGAAGTAGTGCTTCCCGTCGCGCCGGGTGATGGGGCGCAGCATCGGCAATTTTTTTGCCGATGCCTGCGCGCAAGCCTATACTATGAATCTGTCAAGCTCACAAATCCCATCATGCTCACACTCGCCTCTGAGGTCAAATTTCTAAAAGGGGTCGGCCCGGCAAGGGCGCAAACCCTGGGTTCCCGTTCCATCGCGACGGTGGAAGATCTGCTTTACTATACCCCGTTCCGTTACGAAGACCGGAAGCGGCTGGCGCGGGTGCGTGATCTGCTTCCGGGTCAAACCGCAACGGTTCTGGTGAAGGTGATTTCATGCGGTCCGGTGCGTACGCGGCGTGGCCTTTATCTCTATGATCTGGCGGCGGCGGACGCGAGCGGCCCGTCTTCGGGCGGCCAGGGGGCCCCCGGCGGCTTAATCCGGTGCACCTGGTTCAACGCCGCCTATCTTGATCGCAACAAGACGTTCCGTGAGGGGCAACGAGTTTTCTTTTACGGCAAGGTTGAACAGGACCGGTACGGCGCAGGCAACCTCGTGATGATGCAACCCAAGTTTGAAATTGTCCCCGGACTGGGGGGAGAAACGGATTCTCTCGAGGTGGGCCGCGTCACGCCCATCTACGAAGCCATCGGAAATCTTTCTCCCGCGGTCCTGCGGCGTCTGATGTGGAACGCGGTGGCTCAAACCAGCGGCGGCATCCCGGAATGCCTGCCCGCTTCCGTCCTGCAAAAGAACAAGCTCCTGGGGCTGGCCGAGGCGCTGAGGCAAACGCATTTTCCCGAGGCAAACCAGTCGATGGATCAACTCGCCCACTTTCGCACGCCCGCGCAAGTGCGAATGATCTTCGAGGAATTTTTCAATGTGGGGGTTTTCATGGCCCTCAGGCACCGCCGCCAGAAGTGGCTGCCCGGGATTGAGTTGCGTGTGACGGAACGCGCGCGCGCCGCCGTCAAGCGCATACTCCCCTTTCACCCAACCACGGCGCAGAAGCGCGTGCTCAAAGAGATTGTCGAGGATATGACATCGCCTCACCCGATGAGCCGCCTTTTGCAAGGCGATGTGGGCTCGGGCAAAACCATCGTCGCGCTCGAGGCGGCGGTGGTGGCCATCCAGAACGGCTATCAAGTGGTGTTGATGGCGCCCACGGAAATACTGGCGACGCAGCATTATCTCTATTGCAAGCGGCTTCTCGCTCCCCTCGCATACGGCGTGGAGTTACTCATCAGCGGCCGCGCGGCAAAGGACAAGGCGGAAATCAAGAAGCGGCTGGCGGAGGGCTCCGCGCAGCTTGTGGTGGGCACGCACGCCTTGATTGAGCCGGACGTGGAATTCGCCAAGCTCGCCTTGGTGATCGTGGATGAGCAGCACCGCTTCGGCGTGATGCAGCGCTACGCGCTGATCAGCAAAGGCCGCGCCCCCCACGTCCTGGTGATGACAGCCACACCGATCCCGCGCACCTGCGCGCTGGCGGCCTATGGCGATCTCGATTTCTCGGTGATTGACGAGATGCCGCCGAACCGCACGCCCATCACCACGCGGGTTTATGGCGGGCGGGATCGCGAGCAGGCTTTCGAGGTCATCCGCCGCAAGGTTGAGGGTGGGGAGCAAGCCTACGTGGTGTATCCCATCATCGAGGAATCGAAGACGCTTGACCTGAGGCCCGCCGTGCAGATGTACGAGCACCTCTCGAAAAACGTCTATCCGCGATTCCGTGTTGGGCTTCTGCACGGGCGGCTGCCGGCGGAAGAAAAGGAAAGCGTGATGCGGCGCTTCCGGGCCGGGGAAGTTCAGGTGCTGGTCTCAACCACGGTCATTGAAGTCGGCGTGGATGTTCCGAATGCAACCGTCATGCTGGTGGAGCACGCTGAGCGCTTCGGATTGGCCCAATTGCACCAGTTGCGGGGCCGCATCGGACGGGGCGCGGGAGCGTCTACCTGCCTGCTGCTCGCGGGCGAGCCGCGCAGCCAAGTGGCCGATGAACGCCTGCGCATTCTGGCCGAAACTAACGATGGCTTCAAGATTGCCGAGATGGATTTGAAGCTTCGCGGGCCCGGTGAATTCCTGGGAACGCGCCAAGCGGGTATTCCGGCCTTCCGCATCGCCAGCCTGCTACGCGATCTGGAAATCCTGGAATGGGCCAAACGCGAGGCGTCTGAATTTGTGGAGCGCCCTGAATCGCCGGAAGAATTGAAGGAATTCACGCGTTCTTTGGGCGCCCGCTGGCCGGAACACTACCGGCTGGCGCGGGTGGGATGATAACATTGGACGCATTGAATGATTTGGCGATTGAGTGATTGGCTTATTGAAGACTGTCCGTTGTGGGTTGTCCATAGTTTGTTGCAACTGACTACTGACAACGGACTACTAACATCGGATGCGCATCATTTCTGGAACATATCGTGGGTTGCACTTGAAGACGCTCAAGGGAAATGCGCTGCGTCCCACCTCAGACCAGACGCGCGAAACGCTTTTCAACGTTCTGGGTGAGAGCGTCCGTGAAGCCCGGTTGCTTGACGCTTATGCGGGCAGCGGCGCCGTCGGCATCGAGGCGCTCAGCCGCGGCGCGGCAGACGTGGTGTTCATCGAGCATCATCGCCAAGCGGCCACGCTGATTCACGAAAACTTGAGGACGCTAGGAGTGCGGGGTGGGTTCCAGGTGATCATCCGTCCAGTATGGACAGCGCTTGAGCGGTTGGAGCGCGAGGGAACCCAGTTCGAGATTGCCTTTCTCGATCCGCCTTACGCGGAAATCCGCGAGTACCACCGCACGCTGCGCGAACTGGCCCGATCGCGCATCCTGCTGCCCACTTCGCTTGTCATTGCGGAGCATTCGCGCCAGTGCCGGTTGGAGGAGAACTACGGCAGCCTGACCCTTACCCGCCTGCTGCGCCACGGAGAATCGCAACTTGCTTTCTATCGGAAGGCAGACACTGCAGCCGGTGGTTAGAGAGAAAAGCCGGTATGCTTTTGGCCGCACCCGGATGTTTGGACGTGGGCTGCGGCTTTGCCGCTTGCTGCGCCACTAGGGACCCTTGTATAAGAAACCAAAATTTCGAAATCCGATTTTCCAGTTTCATATTTCTGCTTTACTGCCTACCGCTTTCCGCCTTCTGCGCATCCCTTTCGAGCTTCTCGATTTCCTGCTGGGCCTTCTCGACGGCTTGGGCTGCAGCGCTCAGTTCTTCCTGCTTCGCTGATGTGCTTGAAGCGAGGCTCGCCTGCACGTTCGGGTCGAGCGAGCGAAGCTGTTGAAGCTTCAGAAGGCTAAGCTCGTTCTTCGCCACGCCTTGCTCCTCCTTGACCATCGCGAGTTGCTCGCGCGCGGCTTGAATCCGGGCTTGCCAATATTCGGGGGTTCCCGGCTTGACGCCGGGCGGCAGTGCAGTCCGGGAGCCACTGGTGGCGGCTTGCGCAGCAGCGTTTACCAACCCAAACCGCGCCTGGGCGCGCTGCAACTGATCGTTGAGATCGCTAACCTCCTGCTGATCCTGAACGATCTGCTGGCGTTTCTCGTTGATTTTGTTGGCAAGGTTGGCGACGCTCTGCCGTGAGTACTCCTGCATCAGGGTTTGACTGGGGTTAGGGTACCACTGCATCTTGCTCTGGTTGATCTGCTGTTGAAGCACGGCGAGCTCGCGCTGGTGCAACTGAAGGTGCTCCTGAGCCTGGCTCAGCTTACGGCGGAGATAGGGTATCTCCTTCCCGGCGGCCGGATTCTGTCCCGCAACGCGGGCATTCGATTCCGCGGCGCCGCCCGGCGAGACACCTGGCCCGAGAATGCTTAATCCTTCACTGCCCTTCGGTAAGTTGTCGTTGGTATACAGCGGCACGCCTTTTAAATCCTTCTGATTCCGCGCGGCCGCGGCTTCGCGCGCGATTTCTCCCAACGACCGTTGAGAAATAACGCCTTGGCGTGCGGCGCTCCGAACTTGCACCTGTGGCGGCGCTGCGGATTGCGGCGCGGTCATCGCTAGACACGCAGCAAGCAGGATTAGAAGCAGACCCGAGACTTCGCATGTTACCTTCCTAAGTAATAACATAGTTTACCTCACACCCCCTAATTTAGGCGCGTCGAGGCGGAAAAGCAAGTCACATGACGTAAGAGTATACAAGGAGTGCGCGAAGGTCGCAGTCATCTCCGCGGCCGGCACGTTGTAGCGCAGAGTTTTGTTCTTAAAACTCTGCGACTTTTCGCAGGTCCCGATAAAAATGCCGGTAGAATTTCAAACGTGAAACCCTGCGCAACACCCCATTTTCATTTTCTGTGGATTTTCAATGCGCCAAAGACCGGACAAGACGGCTTCGGCTTGCTGCTCGCGTCAAGCGGCCACGCGGACTGCCGTTGACCCCGTGGGTGATCACGGCGCCTTTCTTCAGTGGGCTCAACGCCCTGGAAAGAGTCCAGAATGTAGGAATATCCTGGCTGGCTTGTAAGGTATTAACATACGAGTCGTAGCTAATTGCCCCGGCTGCAAACAAAGCCCCGAAGGCCTGTCCTTCTTGGAGATAAGGCAACGAGAGCTGCTATCTAACCGGACGCAACATCATGGATTCCGGGCCGACTGTGCTAGCATGCCGTCTAGTATGGGGCATTTCGCCCCACCACATTTAACATGCTGGCCAAAAGCTCGACGCCATGACCACCCAGTCTCACCTTCAACCTATTCATCCTAAGTAAGTTAGTTAACGCACGATGCGGATGGAAATAAGAGTGCTAGTAAGAGAGCTGAATGATTGTGTAAACTAGGAGATTAGCGCCAGCGTGACCAAAATCCTGGTAGTGGATGACGACGAAGAGAGCCGTGAGCTACTTTCGGAGGTGCTCACCACAAACGGGTATGCCGTAGGCGCGGTAGAGAATGCCGAGGCGGCTCGGGTGGCGCTCAATCAGGATGGAAGCTACCGCATTGTCATCGCCGATTTGCGCATGCCGAACGGGAGTGGGCTGGAGCTGCTCGAAGAGTTGCGGCAGCGCAATAGCAAGCACGAGATCATTTTGATGTCCTCGTTCATCAGCAGCGCCGAGAGGAAATTGGCGCTCGAGTTAGGCGTGGACGCATTAATCGAGAAGCCGTTCAGGCTCTCCGAGTTACTCGATCTGGTTGCGGGCTTCGCCAAGGAAGACTCGATTGGGATATCATCCTGAAACTGAATCCGGCGGCCGGATGGCCTGGGCAGAAAAGGAGATCAGATGAACGCAGAGGAAAAAGTGATTGAGATCATCACGCGCGAGCAACATCTGGCGCCGGGCGCGGTCAAGCCGGACTCCACATTCGCGGAGCTGGGGATTGATTCTCTGGACGGCGTGAACATCCTCTTTGCGCTCGAAGAAGAGTTCAAGATCGACATTCCGGATAACGTCGCGCAGAACATGAAGAGCGTTCAGCAGGTGGTGGACAGCCTGACGCGGGTGCTGGGAGGCAAAGACATCTCCGACCTGGTTGCATTGGCGAAGGGCGAACCGCAGGCCACCAGCAATTGATCCGGCGAGAGCCGGGGGGAGAACCGTGCGCAGGGTGGTTATCACAGGTCAGGGTGTTATCGCATCCACGGGTAAGGATGTCGAAACCTTTTTTGCCAGTCTATGCCGTGCCGAGTCCGGCATCCGCCGGATCACACAATTTGATCCTTCCGCCCTAAGCGTCCAGATTGGCGCCGAAGTTCCCGGCTACAATCCCACCGAGTACTTCCCACCCAAGCGGCTCGACCTGCTGGACCGGTTCGCGCAATTCGCGCTGCTCGCCGCACAGCAGGCGATGAAATCGAGCGGTCTCGAAGTGCGGGATGAAGAGCGCTCGCGATTTGGCGTGGTGATGGGGTCCGGCATGGGAGGGGCGGAGGGTCTCGATGACGCCTATTTCAACCTATATGGCAAGCAAGCCACGCGCCTGCATCCCTTCACGATCCCCAAAATTATGCACAACGCGCCCGTCTCGCAGGTGTGCATGGAATATGGCGCACGGGGCCCTTCGTTTACCACTGCGACGGCGTGTTCCTCGTCAGGCCACGCGATGGGGGAGGCCTTTCATCTAATTAAATATGGCTTGGCGGATATGGTCCTGGCAGGGGGCACGGACGCGCCCATCACTTACGGCATGATGCGCTCATGGGAGTCGGTTCGCGTGCTTGCCAGTGGCAATCACGATCCCAGCCACGCTTGCCGCCCATTTTCTGCCGACCGCGATGGAATGGTGATCGGCGAGGGCGCCGCCACGCTGGTTTTGGAGGAGTTGGAGCACGCGCGAAGGCGGGGCGCGAATATTCTGGCGGAGATCACAGGTTTTGGAATGAGCGCAGACGCCGGCCACATCACTCAGCCTAGCGTCGATGGCCCGGCGCGGGCCATCCGCATGGCGCTTGATGAGGGCGGAGTTAACCCGGAGAAGGTGGATTACATCAACGCGCACGGGACCGGAACCCGGCTGAACGACGCGACAGAGACGGCGATTATCAAGGAAGTGTTCGGGGAGCATGCCCGGCGCCTCGCCATCAGCTCGACGAAGTCTATGCACGGGCACGCCATGGGAGGGACAGGCGCGATTGAAATGGTGGCCACGGTGCTTGCCATCACACGAGACGTGATTCCTCCAACGGCGAATTATACGCAGCCGGATCCGGAATGCGACCTGGACTACGTCCCTAACCAGGCGCGATCCCAGCCCGTACGCGTTGCTCTCTCGAATTCGTTCGCATTCGGCGGGCTGAATGCAGTGTTGCTGGTCGAGCGGTTTGAATAAGGGACTGATAAGGCCACGGTAAGCGATGATCGTAATCAGGGCTGAACACGCTCCCAGCGGTAGTTAGGGTAGCCATGGCACGGGTTGAGTGCTGCGGGTGGTGACGCTGCCAGAGGCCCACGGCACAAACCTCGTGCGGTGGCTACCCTTACTGTGGTGAGATCAACATTCTTTCGCCGGCGTGGCCGGGCAAGCTAATTTGATGTTTTCGGGCAGAACGAGATGAATGCAGTGAAAAGAGTCCTCATCCTCACACTGAGCGTAGGCTCCGGGCATGTGCAGGCATCCTCCGTCATCCGGGATGCGTTTGCGGACGGCTCCGACCCTATTGAAGTTCGCAACCTGGATGCCATCGATCTGGCCGAGCCTTGGTTCCCATGGCTTTACGTACAGCCTTATTGGTGGATGTTACGCTACCGGCGCGAGCTTTGGCGCGCTCTTTATGAGCGGCGGCAGCACAAGAGGCACCGCTCCACGGCCCCGAGCTGGGTGTTTCGCTACGGGTGCGCCAAAGTGTTGCGGGAGCTCAAGTCGTTCGCGCCGAACCTGGTGATTGTGACTGAAATCGGCGCGGCGGAGATCGCCGCTCTGGGAAAACGTGAGGGCTGGTTTTCCGCGCCCATCCTGGCTGTGCTCACCGATTTTCATGCGGAGCCACCCTGGGTGCAGCCGGAGATCGATTTTTATAGCGTCGCCACGGAACAGGCCAAGGCTCAACTGATTAGTTGGGGAGTATCACCCCATCGCATTCTGATCTCCGGCATCCCGATTAACCCCACGTTTGCGCTGACTTACGACAAAGAAGAGGTGCGCGGGGCGCTCGGCTTGAAACCGGGCAGCCCCATGGTGCTCCTGATGGCGGGGGGCATGGGCATGGCGCCGCTGGACCTGATTGCAACTTATCTCGAGCGCTGCGGCCTTCCGCTGCAGACGATTGCGGTGGCGGGCCACGACCGGGCGCTCTACGATAGGCTCCAACGGCTGCGCGGTAAAATTGCGTTGGACCTTTCCTCATTTGCGTGGACGAATCGGATTCCGGAATTGATGGCGGCGGCCGATTTGATTGTCACCAAGCCCGGCGGCCTGACGGTTTCAGAGGCCCTGGCTTCGGGACTTCCCATGATCCTGACCCATCCGATCCCCGGGCCGGAAGAGCGGAACATCCGCTACCTGGTGCAGCACCGCGTCGCGATTCATGCGCAGAGCATGGAAGAAATTCCATCGCTCACCGTCAGCTTGCTCCGGCATCCGGAAAAGAGAGATGCCATGTCCCAGTTGGCACGCGAGCTTTCGCGCCCTGAGGCCGGGCACGCCATAGCCCAGGTGGGGAGGGCCATGCTTGAAAAGGAGACCTATATTGACCTGCTCGCGCCACCGCCCATGCGTACCGGCGAATCGGCTTTTTTAATGTGAGCTATTCGGGCAAAAATTAGTTCCTGTATCCTGGATTTATTCATGGACCCTTGCTTGAAAAACGGAAGGGCGGGGTTTTAATCCCGCCGAAAACGAGGACCGTGCACACGTC
>JBOGJX010000006.1:0-4086 GCA_050745285.1 Terriglobia bacterium | reverse complement strand
TTTAAAACTCTGCGGCTTGTGATGGACGGACAAGAAGCCGCAGAGTTTTAAAAGCAAAACTCTGCGCTACAAACCTGTGCCGCGACTCAAAAAGTTGTCGTGCTGAGCCCTTCGGCTGCGCTCAGGGTGACATGTCCCAGAAATCCTGGTGGCAGTGCAGTTTAATGTAGAGGCGGCTTTACGCCGCCAGTTGGCGAGATAAACTCGCCGCCACAACTCTGCGGCATTTCTGTGGCGGCAGCCAGTACCACAGTACCGGTACGGGAGGGTTCTACATTTGTCACGCGCTCCCTTATACACTTGTCATCAGATATGCCGTGATGGGCTTCCGGCCGTTGCTCCTTGGGGCTGCGGAGGAGGTGGAAAGAAGCAGGCGGCATATTCACCGCAGCCTGCGGCTCATGAGCCAGCCGGCTCCTCATCCTGCAAGATCGGAAAGGGACGCTTAAAATGATCACAAGCATTATAGAAAACAGATCCAAGCTTCTTGCACTTGCCGCAGCCGCTGTGTTGCTGGCAATGCTCAGCACGCCTCGCGTATTTGCCGATTCCTTGTCTGGATCGTATTACTCCGTTAATCCCACGACCCCGGATTTTCAACAGAAGGGGATTGACGGAGGCGCGGTAACCGGTCTAGTCAAGTCTCAGTTGGGGCCTGACGGTCTGCCGGTTGTGTCAAGTTTTGGCGCTAGCTATAGTGGTCCTTCCGGAGCGATCACGGACGTGAACTCCTCAGGAGAATTGCAGTGGTGGATGCCCGGCAATGGCGTGAGTTCTTTGTCCTCGCAAACGGTTACCCTACCCCTGAATGAGCCTTCCAACCTTTTTGTCCCCGGACAGAGCGGCGACAGCCCGCTATTCCTTACCGCGGACTGGAAAGGCACGTTCAGTCTCAACTCCGCTCAGACGGTTACCCTCAACTTGGGTTCCGATGATGACTCGTGGATCTTTATTGACGGCAATCTGGTGGACGATGATGGCGGCATTCACGCGATCAATACCACACCCACCACGACGGCCAGCCTTGCCGCCGGAACGCACAGCCTCGATATTTTCTGGGCTGATCGTCATGCCGTGCAGGCGGGAATCGTGTTCTCCGCCAGCATACCGGTGAGCGCAACCCCGGAGCCCTCAAGCTTCCTTCTCTTCGGGACGGCTTTGATGGGATTGGGGCTGTTGTTTTACAAACGCCGGATGGCACAAGCAAGCTAACCCGGCTTGCCTGATTACCCTGGGCAGCGCAGACGCGGCGAGGTTTGCCGTGTCTGCGTTTCCGCTAAAACACCGTCGGAAGGGCACGGCTTTAGCCGTGCCGCCACACCGCCAAACTGCGCCACTGCCCAGTCCCGTCCTTGCCGCCCCCGCATGATTGTGACAATATACAGGGAGTGAAGTGAGACGGCGCGGCGCCCGCGCTTACGGAGGAAATCCAATGCGGGAGACACAGTGCATCCTGATCTGAAGACCCTCATCGAACTACAACAGGTTGATAACTCCATTTCCGCGCTCACCTTGCGCATTGACTCATCCCCCCTTGAAGTCCAAGCCCTCAAAAACCAGTTGAACGAGTTCATTCGCATCCACGAAGAGCGCAAGACGCGCCTGGTGGCAAATCAGAAGGAACGCCGCGAGTTGGACGCCGAAGTGCAAGCCATCAGGACGAAGATCGCGAAACACAAGGAACAACTCTACCAGGTAAAGACAAACGAGCAATACCGCGCCATGCAGAAGGAAGTGGAGGGCGAAGAAGCAAATGTCCGCAAGACGGAAGATCGCATTCTCGAGAAGATGGTCGAGGCCGAACAGATCGACAACCACATCCGCGAGGCGTCGTCGCGACTCGACGGGGAGAAAGCCCGAGTCGAGGAGGATATCCGCCGCATTGAAACATCACGCGCGCAAGATCAGGAAGAGCGGAACGAGTTGCTTGAGCGGCGCAATACGCTGACCAGCGCTTTGGGTTATGAGGTGCTCGCGCACTATGACCGGCTGCGCCGGGGACGGCACGGAGTGGCCCTGGCCGAGGTCCGCGATGGCCTCTGCACCGGGTGCCACGTGCGGCTGCGTCCGCAGGCTTATAACGAAATCCGGTCGAGCGACGTGTACATGACTTGCGAGGCGTGCGCCAGGATTCTCTACTACATTCCGCCCGCGGAGAGCGGCGCCGCCACTCCGGCGGCTGACCCTGATCCTGGCCCGCAAGCCGCCGCGCAAAATTGATCTTCAGGAACCCCGGCCTCCCTATGTCCGACGCCACCCAAACTGCACCGCTGATGATGAATATTGACGGCGCTTCCCGAGGCAATCCCGGCCCCGCTTCCTACGCCGTGGTGGTGAAGACCGCGGACGGCAAGCCCGTGACTTCTCTGGCGAAGACACTCGGAGACACCACCAACAACTTTGCCGAATACCAGGCATTGCTCGCCGCGCTCGAATATGCCACCCAGAACGGCCGCGGGAGGATCAGCATTTTCAGCGACTCCGAGCTGCTGGTTCGCCAGATTCAAGGCCGCTACAAGGTGAAGAGCGAAGTCTTGAAACCCCTTCACGCGCGCGCCATGAGCCTGATTCGGCAATTAGAGGGTTTTTCAATTCATCACGTTATGCGTGAGAAGAACCGCGAGGCGGACCGTTTGGCGAATCTGGTCCTGGATGCAGGAAAATCAGAAAATAGAAATCAGAAACCGGAAGGGTAGCCACGGCACGGTTTGTGTGCCGTGGGCGGTTCACATCCAAAAGCCCACGGCACAAACTTCGTGCCGTGGCTACTCCTGCAATATGGTGAGATCGGTTCCCTGATAATCACGATGCCAAATCCCCCCCTCACAGTTCTGAGCGAAGAGGAGCGCATGCTGCGGGCGGCGGCGTATGAGTTCGCCGTCAAGGAAATTAGTCCGCACGTGCGCGAAATGGACCGCGACGGAGTTTTCAAGAGAGACCTGCTCGATCAATTTTTCACCCAGGGCTTCATGGGGATCGGAGTGCCGGAAGCGTATGGGGGAAGCGGCGGCAGCTTTTTTATGTCCGTGCTGGCGATTGAAGAGTTTGCCCGCGTGGATGCTTCGGCCGCTGTGATCATCGACGTGCAAAACACGCTGGTGGAGAATGCCATTTTGCGCTGGGGAACCGTGGATCAGAAGAAGCGCTTTCTGCCCCGGCTCGCCAAGGATACGGTGGGTTCCTACGCGCTTTCCGAAACCCAGTCCGGTAGCGACGCCTTCGCCCTTGAAACGCGGGCCAGGGAAGACGGCGGCCACTTCGTGCTCACGGGACGCAAGCTTTGGATTACCAACGCCAAAGAGGCCGGCCTCTTTGTGGTCTTTGCCACCCTTAACCGCGACCTTGGCTACAAGGGCATCACGGCGTTTGTGGTCGAGCGCGATACGGCTGGCTTCACGGTGGGGAAGAAAGAGGACAAGCTTGGCATCCGGGCGTCTTCCACCTGCGAGCTGATCATGGAAGATTGCCGGGTTTCCAAGGATAATATACTGGGCGAACCCGGTCGTGGATACAAAGTGGCGATTGAAACGCTTAACGAAGGGCGCATCGGGATCGCCGCGCAGATGACGGGACTTGCGCGCGGCGCCCTCGACCTCGCAGTGGCCTACGCCAAGGAACGCCGCCAATTCGGCAAGCCCATTGCGGAGTTTCAGGCCGTGCAGTTCCAGATTGCCCGCCTCGCGACAGACATCGAAGCGGCGCGTCTTTTGACATACAACGCCGCGCGCTTGAAGGACGAGGGCGCCCCTTTTGCGCGCGAGGCCGCCATGGCCAAGTATTTTGCCTCACACGTGGCGGAGCGCGCCGCGTCAGAAGCCATTGAGATCTTCGGCGGGTATGGCTACACCAAGGACTATCCCATCGAAAAATATTTGCGCGACGCCAAGATTGGCAAGATTTACGAAGGGACTTCTTTCATGCAATTGCAAACCATCGCCAAGCTGATTCTCGGCGGGTCTTAGCCGGGATTATTTATGAAAACGATTCGCACTCGCGGAAGGGCGGGGTTTTAACCCCGCCGAATCTGGCGACTCCTTTGGCTTCCGACTTTTGCGCCGCGAGCGGCGTCCCCCTCACCCCCGTCCC
>JBOGJX010000005.1:0-6083 GCA_050745285.1 Terriglobia bacterium | reverse complement strand
GCGCAGCAAGCAGCGCCCCTACGATGCAGCAAGCCGGGTCCCCCGCGCGCCGCCATCGCCAGGCAATAATTTCACTATTGGAATTGCTGGAGCTTCACCATGATGCGGTCATGAATCCAATGCGGGTCCCACCATTCTTTTGGAACCACCGGAATGCCATCCAGATAGACTCCGAAGTGCACGTGATCTCCGCCCGCCAGGCCGGTTGAATCGCTAGCGCCTATGACTTGCCCGCGCTTCACGAGCTCGCCCGCCTTGACCTTGAACGACGCCATGTGCCCGTAAAGGGTCTGCAAGCCGCATCCGTGGTCAATGATCACGGCATTGCCGAAAATATCAAACCAGCCAGCGTAGATTACCAAGCCGTCGTTCGCGGCCTCGACGGGCGAATGCTCCACGGAGGCGAGGTCGTAGCCCAGGTGAACCTCGTGATCAATCACCTGCCCGTTGTAGAGGTAGGTCCGGTGATCGGCGAAATTGGCTTCGAGCTTGGCGTTTGGCAGCCGGAGGAAGGCCTGGCTCCACATGAATTTTGGGTTCGTTTCTTTGCCAAATTGAATCAGCCGTTCTTTGTCAATCTTTCGCAGATCGCGGTTGATCTCCACGTAATTCTTCACCAGGCTTCCTTGATCCTGAATGGCCGTGGTCTGGCTCAGGATCGGCGGCACAACGCGCTGCATGTACGCATCGTCCACGTTAATGGCGCTGTTTTTGAAGACAGCGGGGAACACTCGATAGGTGAAGCTGGCGATGGTTTGATTGCCGGCATCGTCATACGCCACGATGTGCGCCGGAGTATTCACGTCCACATCGTAGGGAAAAGCGAAAATAGCCAAGCGGGTCTCCGGCTTTGCATCGGCCACGGAAAAGCTGGGGAAGAAATATTTTCCCACCTCGACGCCTGACTTCACCGTCCCGGGCGACACGTTGAAGACCACCATGTCACAACCGCCCAGGTTGATGTAATGCTGGGTGGTGAGCACCTCGACCTGCGGGGGCATGAACCGCACCGGCACGGTCAGCGAAAGAACGCCTAACCCTCCCCGGAAAAACCTGCCCCAGGAATTGTTGTGAGCGCTCACCCGGATTGTGGCGCGCCCTTCCCGGAGCTGCGGAATTCCGCGGCGTCCGGCTTCCGCGCTCGCGTCCACGGTATATCCACGCTTGCCATCAGGAACTGACTTGACGATGGTGGGCGTCTTGAACCACCGCCCGTTTTGCCCTACCTCAATGCTGACTCGAGTAATCCGGTGGCTGGGATCGTGCACGGTAAACTCCACCGTCCGGCTAAGACCTATGCCCTTGATCTGCTTCGCCGGCTTGATCGATGGCGCCGGGTTGCGCGACAACATGTAGCCCAAGGACAACACAATCAGAATAAGGATGATCACGGCCGTCGCCGCGCCCCTCCCCACGCCGCGCTCTGATAATTCCGCAGTCTGACGCAAGTTCGAACCTCCTACCAGGTTTTGCCCGGATCACGCCGCATGGCAAGCACAACTCCAGTCCCCCATGATACAGGAATTGGCTGCGTCAACGTGAATCTAGCTCCGCCGCCCCGCCGTCAAGCCTTACCCGCTGCGACGGGAAGCACTGCTTCCCGTCGCAGCGGGTAAGGGATGCCATGTTTGCGATGAATCGACGCCGTCCCAATCTGAAACCTGCATTCCCGAATTGGAACGGATTCGCATTGATTCCTACGCATCGATAGCCATGCCACAAAACTCCTGAAGCGTTGCAAAGACCGGTTTCACCGGTTTCTAAAGGGCCCGCGCTGGCGGTTAAAGCCTCCTAACCCGAATCTTCTCGAGAGCATTTTCCACAGGTTTTCAAACTGTCCCGCGAGCCGTATCTGCTTGTTCCGAGGCTCGTTATCGAGGTGCGTCGCAAGCGTGTCGCTTTCCAATATTCCGTTTTTTGGAGGGCCTGGCCACAACCGAAGCCGCACTCCCGTGAGCCTCGACGGATCCGATCTCCGCCGCTTCCTATTCCCCGATCGAGTTGCTTCAAGGCTCGCGCAGAAGCTGGCATCCAGCTTGCATTCTCGAAAGGCGCAGGCGGGCGAAACGGCCCGCTGAAATCCATTGAGGAGCGCGGTCACGAACATGAATGCAAGCCGCAAATTCGAGTCACCCACCCTCCTTGCAGCCGTTCTGGTCATACTCAGCATGGGAGCGTCGCTAACGGCGGCGCCGAAACCAAAAACGGGGGGGAAAACAAGCGTCGCAAGCACTCTGGTTGCGATGGCTTCCATTCCGCAACTTCCGTCACTTGGAAATTTGGCATGCCCGGAAAACTCGACTTGCGATGGAGTCAGCGCGCTCGCCAAACAAATGGTGGAATTGGTTGACGCGGACCGGCTGAACCCAGCCAACAACCCGGAGACGGCCGGGCGCGCGCGTCCCTTGAAGTGGGATGCGCGGCTTGCGCAAGCCGCTCTCGAGCACTCGGAAGATATGGCTCTGCACCACTACTTCAGCCACTATGCCCCAAACGGGGATTCGCCGGTCGAGAGGGTAACGCGGCTCGGCATCCAGTGGCGGTCAATGGGAGAGAATATCGCCAAGAACTTCACCGTGGATCGCGCCGAAGCGGCCTTCATGAATGAGCCGCGCTTCGAGCCCAACCATCGCGGAAACATTTTGAACGCCAAGTTTAATTCGATTGGCGTCGGCATCGTTCGCGGCGCCGATGGCATGGTCTACGTCACCCAGGAGTTTGCCCAGGAGTAGTGCTGCCTATGCTGCGGGGCCGGTCCCCCTCCGGCCCCGCGGCCTTTTTCCCGCACCCGCCGGAAGCGTAGCAGCACGCTATTCTGAGCCCCTTTGCCTTCCTCATTAAGTCGTCTCATCTGTCCCGTCTGCCTCTTTTGTCTCATTACAATTTGTTATGCTGAGGTTTGCAGGGGCGCTGCTTGCTGCGCCTACTCTGCGGCTTTTCTCATATTCATCGAAAGTCTGTAGCGCAGAGTTTTGCCTTTAAAACTCTGCGGCTTCTTCTAGCGTTACAAGGTTAAGTTCGACAACGGTGCGTCATCTGGCTAGCGGGCGGTGGATTCGTGTTATTTTGATTAGAGGGGCATCTTTTCGCTTCTGTCCGGAATTATCTCCATAACAGGTGGGCATATGAGCAACGAAGACTACTTTTCCGCACGCTCGACCTTGGACGCAGCAGGGAAGCGAGGGACGATCTTCCGTCTGGACGCCCTGGAAAAGGCAGGGATCGGTGCGGTCTCGCGTCTGCCCGTCTCGATCAAAGTATTAATCGAGTCGTTGCTGCGCAACTGCGATGGCAGGCTGGTCACGCGGGATCAGGTCACGGCGCTTGCGGCGTGGAAGGGATCGAATCCCGGTAGCCACGAAGTGCCGTTCAAGCCCGCGCGCGTGATCCTGCAGGATTTCACCGGGGTCCCGGCCATCGTGGATCTCGCGGCGATGCGCTCGGAGGTGAAGCGGCGGGGAGGCGACCCGGCGAGAATCAATCCGCTAGTTCCCGTCGACCTGGTGATCGACCACTCGGTGCAGGTGGACGTTTCCGGCACCCCTCTCGCCATCCTCCGCAACGCGGACATCGAGTTTGAGCGGAACCGCGAGCGCTACGAATTTTTGCGCTGGGGTCAGAAGGCGTTCCGGAATTTTCGCGTCGTGCCGCCTTCCACAGGTATCGTTCATCAAGTAAACCTGGAATTTCTGGCCAAGGTAGTCATCCCCCGCGAAGTGGAAGGCGCGATGCAGTTCTTCCCTGACACCTTGGTGGGCACCGACTCACATACCACCATGATTAACGGCCTGGGCGTGCTGGGCTGGGGCGTAGGAGGCATTGAAGCCGAAGCGGCCGTGCTCGGTCAACCCTATTACATGCTGCCGCCGCAGGTGGTGGGGGTGAAGCTTGAGGGCCGCCTGCGCGAGGGCGTGACGGCCACCGATCTGGTGCTTCGCATCACGGAAATGCTCCGCCAGAAGGGCGTGGTGGAAAAGTTTGTGGAGTTCTATGGCAGTGGGCTTTCGCAGATGACCTTGCCCGATCGCGCCACGGTCGGCAACATGTCGCCGGAATACGGCGCGACGATGGGCTTTTTCCCCGTTGATGATGAGACGCTGCGCTACCTGCGCATGTCTGGACGCATGCCGGAAGAAGTCGATCTCGTTGAGCGGTATTGCAAGGAGCAAGGAATATTCCGCACCGATCAGACGCCGGACCCGGAATTCACGGAGACGCTGCGTCTCGATCTCAGCGCCATTGAGCCCGCGCTCGCTGGGCCCAAGCGGCCGCAGGATCGCATTCCCCTTCCGGCGATGAAGGAAGCCTTCCGCAAGGCGCTCACGCAACCCGTCAAAGACGGCGGGTTCGGCGTGCCTGGCGAAACGCTTCCCCGCTCCGCCGCCGTCAAGTTCAACGGGACCCAGGAGTCCATGCACGATGGCGCGGTGGTGATTGCGGCCATTACCTCGTGCACCAACACTTCCAATCCCTCGGTGATGATCGGCGCGGGTTTGCTGGCGCAGAAAGCAGCCGCGCGCGGCCTGAAAGCGCCGCGCTACGTAAAGACGAGCCTTGCCCCTGGATCCAAGGTAGTGACCGAATATCTTAAGGCAGCGGGCCTGCTCGACTCCCTCGACCAGCTTGGGTTCAATCTTGTGGGCTACGGCTGTACCACTTGCATTGGCAACAGCGGCCCGCTGGCGGAAAACGTGGCGCGAGCGGTGAATGAAAGCGAGATCGTGGCCGCCGCCGTGCTTTCGGGAAATCGCAATTTTGAGGGGCGCATCCATCCTCAAGTGAAAGCTAATTATCTTGCCTCGCCTCCACTCGTGGTGGCATTTGCGCTGGCGGGAACGGTCGAAATTGACTTGTCCTCCGACCCACTCGGGCGTGACAATCAGGGGCGCCCGGTTTACCTGCGCGAAATCTGGCCGTCGCAGAAAGAAATTTCGCAAGCGATGGAGCGGTCCATCACTCCGGAAATGTTTCGAAGCTCCTATGCCAATACGTGGGACGGCAACCCCACCTGGAACGCCATTCCGGTAAAGGGTGAAGAAATCTACGCGTGGCGCGAGGAGTCCACCTATATCCAGGAGCCGCCCTTCTTCACCGATTTGAGCCTTAAACCTCAGGACGCCTTGCGCGGCGCGCGGGTTCTGGTATGGGTGGGCGATTCCGTTACCACCGATCATATCTCACCCGCCGGGAATATCGCGGCCGATGGTCCCGCCGGGCGCTACCTGGCGGAACGCGGGGTGGAAAAGAACGACTTCAATTCTTACGGCTCTCGGCGCGGCAATGACCGCGTGATGGTGCGCGGCACTTTCGCCAACATCCGCCTCAAGAACCTGCTCGTACCGGGGACGGAGGGCGGCGTCACGCTGCACTTGCCCTCCGGAGAGCAAATGTCCATCTACGACGCCTCCGTGCGCTATAAGAAAGAGGGCGTGCCCCTGCTGGTCATCGCGGGGAAAGAATATGGCGCCGGCTCCTCGCGTGATTGGGCCGCGAAAGGAACGTTGCTCTTGGGAGTGAAGGCAGTGCTAGCGGTGAGTTACGAGCGCATCCACCGCACTAACCTGATCGGCATGGGCGTGCTGCCACTCCAGTTCAAGCCAGGCGAGAGCGCCGCGACGCTTGGGCTGACGGGACGCGAGACAATGGATATCCCAGACCTCGGCAAACTCCAACCACGCCAGGAAGTAAGCGTTCTTGCCACGGCTCCGGATGGAAAGAAAGTGTCCTTCAAAACGGTGGCCCGCCTCGATTCGCCGGTTGAGGTGGGTTACTACCAGAGCGGCGGCATTCTCGACGCCGTATTGAATGACTTGGCCGCAAAGGCTATCCAATCTAGCTGAAGGCGTCGGGCGACCTGCGCGGAAAACCTACGGTTCCGTTCGTAGGGGCGCCGCTTGCTGCGCCCGCTGGCTTTGGGCGCTGCAAGCAGCTAAGCCGCAGGCCGTGTCCAACCATCTAGCCGGGATTATTTATGAAAACGATTCGCACTCGCGGAAGGGCGGGGTTTTAACCCCGCCGAATCTGGCGACTCCTTTGGCTTCCGACTTTTGCGCCGCGAGCGGCGTCCCCCTCACCCCCGTCCC
>JBOGJX010000004.1:0-5959 GCA_050745285.1 Terriglobia bacterium | reverse complement strand
GAATCGAGATCTTCGACTCTGCGAGCTCCAGGGCGAACGCTTTGTCAAGCTCTTGCCATAGAGCGCGGAGCGTGTCTGCCGTGAGGTACTCAGCCCCGGTCATCAGCGGCGCCGCCGATGCTAGTCGATCCACTTCATCGTTGGGCGGGAAAGGAATATGTACGCTCTGCTGGCTTGCCTCGCCAGCAGGTAAGGTGCAGAGGCCCGTTACGTACCGCGCGCCAAATTCCCGCCAGTAAGAAAATACAGGGGGAAGCGAGGTTCCGACCTCGCCTGCTCCAAGCTGCAGCAGACCGTGACCCGCGCCGCGCGCGAACGCGTCTTGTAGGCGCCGGGCAAGCTCCGCGTCCAGGGCGGGTGTGTCATCCGTTTGGCGGAGTGTGAGGCGGCCCTGCGGGGTCAGGATCGGGGCAAGGGCCAACGGATTCGTCAACACGACTTGATCATCAACGCCGCCAGGCCGTTGGGCCGGCTCCGGCACGGGCGGTTGCGGTCTCCAGAGTTCGTGATCTCGGACTTCCTTGTTTGCCTGCACGCACATTCATTTATATGCTGCGCTGATTACAATGGCAACGAGAAATCGCGGCCAAGCGGGAACTGCGTGGTCGTGCTGGCGGTAGCTCAGGTAACCGGGACCCCGGCGCCACCCACTGGCGCCCTTCCCCGCCGCCAGTTTCTTACCTTTCCGGAGGCGATAACGACTTTTCGGCTATCATACCGACCCCGCTGAGCATACCTCCGGTCACGATTACGCGGGTGGCGCATACATTGATGTTGATGTATGCGCCTTAATGTTTGCTGCGCCTCAGCGCGATGCGGTGTGCGGCCGGAACGAATTGATCCTCTTGATAATCAGACCTCCAAATCACGAGTGACGCATACATAGAAACCAATGTATGCGCCACCCACGACATCGTTGTGTCCGGCCTTATCCTCACCCGGCAGAAAAGCGCGGCCAAGGGTTGGTTGAATCCCCATCACGCTAAAATAGTTCGCGGAAACGAAAGCGCCAGAAACTCGCTGTGGGCTGCCCTTGCCCCTTAAGTTGAAGTTGGCGCTGCTGTAAAGCGAAAGGCCTTCAAAAACACTGTTCTGCCGCCGCCAGTCCTTGAAATTTGGATAGGATACGGATCCGGAGCAGTCCTTACATGTTGTATACCCATGCCAGAGGCGAAGCACGCGTTCAGGATGGGGAAGCGGCAGCGGACGCAAGAGCACCCCCTTGATCACAGTAAAGATGGCGGTGTTCGCACCGATGCCCAGGGCAAGCGTGATGACAGCCACCGCGGTGAATGCGGGGCTCCGGCGCAACTGCCGCAATCCATAGTGCAGGTCTTGCAGTAGAGTTTCGAGCCATGCCGAGCCCCACATGTCACGCGTGACCTCTTTGACCAAAGGAACGTTGCCGAACTCACGGCGCGCATTGGTCTCCGCCTCGGCAGGGTCTTCGCCTTGCTCGATTCGCTCGCGGATGGCCATCGTTAAGTGCGCGTGAATCTCTTCCTCGAGCTCTCGTTCGCGTTGGGCTCTGCGTCTGAATAATCTCTGTAATTTCATGATGTCCTCACGCGGACAGGCGCAGAGCTTTGCTTTTAAAACTCTACGGCATTTTTGTCCGGACCAGCGAAAAGCCGCAGAGTTTTAAAAGCAAAACTCTGCGCTACAATGTGCGGCCTCGGGGCGGCCTGCGGCCTGGGTTATCGCCAATGGCAGCGGTTGTCATTGCTGTCCCACCTGCTGACATAATCGGCGCACCTCACAGCAGTTTTATAATTCAGTCTTCACCGGCCTCATGACCGCGCCGACCGCCTTCACGAATTCTTCCCAGCGAGATTCTTCGTTCAACAGATGCTTTCGTCCCGCCGTCGTCAGCCGGTAGAACTTAGCCCTCTGCTTGTTTTGGCTCAAACCCCACTCGGAGGCGATCCAGCCTTCTTTCTCGATCCGGTGCAAGGCAGGATAGAGTGAACCTGATTCAACGTTCAAAACATCGTGGGAATTTGAGTGAATAACCTGGCCGATGCCGTACCCGTGTTGCGGCCCCCATTGCAGCGTCCGCAGGATCAACATGTCCAGTGTCCCTTGCAGCAATTCGATGCGGTTCTGATAGCGCGGCTTTGTCGGCATATAGCTGTAGATAAACTACTACCATTAATCACAACTTGTCAATAGCCTTCGTTAGGTCGGTTCAATACGAAGCTGCGCTTGACCTGACGCGGCCCCTGCGGTGATCCTCGCCGGGTGAAGACTTCACCCGGTTTCTCGCCGCGTTTTTACCGGCCCGCGGCGGCCAACCGAAGCGCTGCGTTGACGAGCGCGATATGTGAAAAGGCTTGTGGGAAGTTGCCCAAGAGCCGCTTTTCGCGAACGCCGTACTCCTCCGCCAGAAGGCCGACATCATTCGCCAGCGTCAGGAGCTTCTCGAACAGCATTCGTGCATCGTCATTCCGGCCAATCATGGACAGGTTCTCGACCAGCCAGAAACTGCACGCGAGAAAGGCTCCCTGTTTAGCTTCGCGGGTCTCCGGGATATTGCGCAGAACGATCCCATCGGCAAGCAGGTGCTTCTCTATCGCGTGAATCGTTCCGAGGATTCTGGGGTCGGAAGCTGGCAGAAAGCCGAAGATGGGGAGCAGCAGCAGCGAGGCATCGAGCCGTTTCGACCCGTAGCGCTCGACAAAAGTATTCAGGCGCTTATGAAATCCGTGGCGGCATACGTCGGCATGAATATGGTCGCGCAGTTTCTTCCATTTCCGCAGAGGGCCATCCATGCCGTGACACTCGATACTTTGGACGGCCCGATCCAGTGCGACCCACGCCATCACCCGCGAGCAGGTAAAGTGATGCGGCTCGGAGCGTTCCTCCCACATACCCGAGCCGGGCTGCTGCCACACCTTGGCGAGATATTCCGTCAGGTTCTGCTGCAACGTGAGCTCACGCTCCTCGCAGGGAATGCCCGATTCGCGCGCATGGAAGAGCGCATGTGCGATCTCACCATAGATGCCCTGCTGCGTTTGCTTCACCGCCATGTTGCCAACCCGGACAGGACTCGATTGCTGATAGCCCGGCAGCCAATCCGCCTCCCATTCCAGGATCTGCCGCTCTCCCGCCAGTCCATACATGATCTGCACCTGTGAGGCGTCGCGGCCCACTGCACGAATCAGCCACTGCTTCCAGTGGATCACATCTTCGTGGAAGCCAGCATCAATCATCGCAGCAAGCGCGAGGGATGCGTCGCGCAGCCAGCAATAATGGTAATCCCAGTTGAGCGGGCCCCCGATGCGCTCCGGAAGCGAGGTCGTGGGAGCAGCGGCGATGCCGCCCGATGGACCATAGGTAAGCGCCTTCAGTGTGATCAGGGAGCGCTCGACGGCATTGATCCATGGCCCTTGGTAGCGGCTTTGCGAACACCACTTTGTCCAGAAGGCCTCAGTTTCCTTCAATGCCTTCTCGTGCTCAATAGGCGCCGGTGGCTGCTCGTAGGAGCGACCGTATGTCAGCACAAATGCCACGCTCTCTCCCGATTTGACGGTGAAGTCTGTACTCAGGAGACCATCCTCTCCCTCCTCGACCCTCTCGGACGTGCGGAGAATTGCCATGCTGGCTCCGCCGGTCGCAATCCAAGCGTCGTCCGCCTTCTTTAACCACGGAACCGTCCGCCCGTACTCGAAACGCAGCAGGAACTCCATTCGCATCGGCACTTTCCCCTGGCGTCCCCGGACGATGCGAATGACGTGGGAGTTCTTCTCCCGAATAGGCATCAAGTCGATGATCTCGACAACCCCGGAGGACGTTTCAAACTGTGTCTCAAGAATGAGTGTATGCGCGCGGTAGCGGCGCGTGATGGTTGTCCTGGATGCCTTTGGAGCAATCAGCCAGCGGCCATTCGCGAGCGTGCCGAGCAAGGCCGCAAAGCAGGCAGGGGACGAAAACGTAGGCCAGCATAGCCAGTCGAGCGAGCCATTGCGCCCAACCAATGCCGCCGTTTCGCAGTCCCCGATGAGTGCGTAATCTTCAATTTTTGGGTTTTTCATTTGAGTTTCCCATTTTGGCCTTCCGGTTCCCTTCAGGTAAATATTGGTGATCGCGCCCGTGGCTGGCTCCCGCATTGCCGCGAGGCGATTCAGATTGGATCACGATAGCCATAGAATTCGTGGTCCTCGTTGTACCCCCCCTTACCGGCGCCGAGGTGGTGAAAGTCCCGAACAAATTCGATGGCCTCGATCCATTTCACCATCTTGAAGCCGAGTTCGTTCTCAACCCGCAGCCTCAGCGGCGCCCCGTGGAGTACGCTGACCGGCTTTCCATTCATTTCATAGGCGAGGATGGTCATTGGATGGCGCATGTTCCTCATCCTGCAAACGTCGTAGTAGAGGCCTCCGTCGGAACCGGGAGCAAGAGAGTAGAAAACAGCATAGAGAGCCTCGGGGGTGGGCTTGACGATATCGAGGATGTGATCCATGGGAACGCCGCCCCACTTGGCGACGCCCGACCAGCCTTGAATGCAAAAGTGCTCCGTAATCTGCTCCTGCTTCGGCATCGACTTCAGTTCCGCGAAGGAGAACGACTTTGGACTTTCGACCAGTCCACCAACGCGCAAAGAGTAATTCGTAAACCCTTTCTTGACCATCTCTTCGTACTGCGCGGACTTCGGCATCGTGCCGTTGGGCCAGAAGAAGGGAGCGATCTGCCGCTCAGAATATTGGTTGGTTGGTTTCCATAATTCAGCCAGGCCCTTAATCCATCCCACCAGCGCATCTCCGGCGTTTTGAACGAAGCGGGCATGCCGGATGGTCATCGGCGAAGCCAGGAACCAAGTCACAATCACCACCAGCATCGCTGCGCAGAATATCCCAAACCCTTCGGGCGAATCGCTGTTGTTTCCCGCGAACATATGGTTCAGGTTCACAAAAAGCCCAGTGATAAAAATCATGGTGACGTGGACGACGACAAAGAATATGAACCAGCACAGCACCGCGAAATGGATAGTCCTTGCAACCTGCCGGTTCACCAGCCTCCCTAACCAGCCCGCCTTGTTGGAAATCGCCGGCGATTGCATCAGGCCCGTGCCCACGGCGGCCGGGGCTGCGATAAACACCGTAATGAAATAAGTGATTTGCTGCAACCCATTGAAATACGTCCACCCCTGGTTGGCGGGAAACGTCAGGGACAAATATTGGATAGCCGTGGAGACCGCGTTGGGAAAAACGTTCCACGATAGCGGAACCAGCCTCTCCCATTGGTTCGTCGTGAACAACATAATGTAGAAAATGATTCCGTTGATTAGCCAGAACAGATCAAACGAGAAGTGCCACTTGCGGGCGAGCCCGACGGAATGGCGAATTCCCGGGATGCCCAACCATCCGGGCAGCGTCACGGAATCGTCCTTCGATGTCCAGACCCGATCCCTTGGAACCTTGTGCTGGAAACGGAACCACTCCGTGCCGGGAGTAGAGTTCCGGTTCCAGTAAAGGCGCGGATGATCGGCGAGAATCTGAAGGCCCGAGCGGATGATAAAAAAAATCAAGAAGAAGTTGATGAAGTGCTGCCATTGCAGCCAGCCTGGGAAGCCTGAGTACACTGGTACGGAAACTTGCCCTGGGTAAGCAACGATGAATTGTTGGACCGCCGGTATGGTTCGCAATCCCTGCGCCACCGCAATTCCGATGACCAGAAAAACAATTCCGATAGGGATTGCCCAGAGTACGTTAACCCACCAAAATAGGATTCTTACACGCGGGATTACGCCGGTCTGCGGCGGGAGCCAATGGCTCGGGATAATCCGGTCATCCGCTTGGCTCAACCCAGCTTCAGAGGGTTGGGACTGCGTCGCTGAGTTGTCAGGCTGCACCAGAGAATCTTCCTTAATCCTTAGCAGGAGACGGACTCACATCTCTCGTGCATCGTCTTAGTAAACTCCGCACAAAGCTGAGGGCTAAGACAAGGTCAATCGCGAACG
>JBOGJX010000003.1:0-5458 GCA_050745285.1 Terriglobia bacterium | reverse complement strand
CCACCGTGACCTTCTGAACGCGCAACATGGCCAAAACCCGCTGCGCCGCGCTGCGCGCCGGAGCCAGTGTGACCAGGACGATGATGAGCGCCGTGACGGCCGCAGCGCCCCAAGCCGGCGCGGGGTGCCTGGCGAAGAAGCCCGCAAGAAAGTTGCCGTGCTCCGAAGAATTCGCGGCGTCCGAGCCAAGCCGCGCCTGAATCCGCGCTAGGGCTTGCCGGGCATCATCGGGAGGCGCGGTGTGGGGCGCGAGCGTCGAAAGCTCGCGGGCGATTTGCTGGCTCTCGCGCGTAAGGCGCTCCAACCGTTCCCGGCACTCGGCGCACGAACCAAGGTGCTGGTCCGCTGCCGTCCTCTCGGCCCCACTCATTTCATGATCAATTCTGCCTCGCAAAACTCCATCCGAAAGGCAATTCATAACTCCTCCTTTTTTCCAAACAACCGAACGTAACGTTTGCGGAATTCATCCTCGGCGCGGATCAGCATGGCGCCGATGGATGCCCGCTTCACGTCAAGAATCGAGGCCAGATCCTCATAGGAAAATCCGGTGGCGCGCAAGATAAGAAGTTGAGCTTGCTCGGGCCGGAGCATGGCCAGCGCCTTGCGTATCTGACCCTGTCTTTCAGCTCGCAGGACGTTATCCAGGGGATCGTCGTGCTGCGGGGTGGCGCTGGGGAAGGCCGCGGCCTGCTGTTCGTAGCGCCCGCGCCGTGCTTCGGCTCGCAGGCTGTCAATCCCCAGGCGGGTTGCGGTGCGATACAGCCATCCGATGGGATTGTGGCTGGAATCACTCGGGGTTCTATGCGCCAAGGGTTGGCGATAGAACCTCCAGAAGGCCTCAATCGCGAGCTCCTCAGCGCGCGACCGGTCGCCCACGATTCGGGTGAGAACCGCCGCGACGCGATTATAGTTGTCGAGGAAAAACTTCTCGAACGCTTCCTCAGACCCGCACGGCCCGCCATGCCCGGCAAGCCCACCTGGCTCAATTCCGACGCCGCTCTTCTCGTCTTTCAAGTTCGCCTGCCCGCCGAGGCATTCTTCCACCGTAATGGACACCGGAGACCTCCTGATTCTATGCCATTAAAACGCCTGCCGAGGGGGAAATGTGACACAGGGCGCAATGGCCAGCGAAGGCCCGCGCACCAAAACCGCAAATTCTTGTGTTTAGCCAGAATTTTGCGCTGTAGCAGGCCGCCTTTCGCGGTCGCCCCCGCGAAGGCGGGGGCCCATCGTCTTGGATTCCCGCCTTCGCGGGAATGACGCACTTGGCATTGCAGACGGTTGATTGCGGCCTATGGTTTCCAATTGATCTCGGCGTCGGGGCGGCGGATGTAATAGGCAGAGAGATCCTGTGGCAGGACGGATCGTTCCGCCTGCGCCTCGTAGAGGGCCACGCGCGCGATTGCTGAGAAGAGGAACCCGGAGACGGTTTTCCATGGCAGGGAAGCCAGAAGGGATTGCGCCAAAGCACAGGCTTGCGGGTCGTTCTCACGCGCGGCGAGAGTGCAACCCTCGCCCGGAGGAGCGTGCGATTGTATAAAGGGCGCGATGTTCTCAGGCTTCAGGATCGCGCCCTCTCTCTGCGGGGTGAGCCGCGAGACGGGCACGGTACGGTGGAACAGGCGAGCATAGAATTCTCCGCGCCGCGCATCGAGGAGGGAAAGCGCAAAGCGGGTTTGCGCCTGCGCCTCTTCCGCCATGGCTTCGAGCACGGAAACGCCATAGGCTGGCTTGTCAAACGCTTGCGCCCACCCCTGCACCGCCGCCAAGCCCACGCGGATTCCGGTGAACGATCCCGGGCCGTTCGCCGCAGCGTAGAGGTCGATTTCGCTCAAGCGAAGACGAGCCTTCTCGAGGGCGTCGTTAACAGCCTGAAACAGGCTTACCGAATAATTGGTGAAGCCCTGCTGGGCGGAGGTAGCCAGGCATTCGGCATCGCGGAAGATCGCGGCGCCGCCCCAGTCGCTGGTTGTATCGAGAGCCAAAATCAACATCCCTTTATATTATACGGGGAATCGCGGCGATTCTACGTGATCCCTCAGTCGCGGCTCGGCTCTCTCAAATCGCGTATGTTAGAATGAGCTTGAGAGTACGGATCCCACGGATGGCTGAATTGACCGGGCGAGCCCAGTGCGCGCGGCCCGCGCTTGCCTCCAGAACAATCTGAAGTCCACCGGAGCGTTGCCGGGAAAACGGTTGCCTAGCGGATGCCCCAAACACGGAATTATGGCGATAGAGAAAACGCTTAAAACCCCATCGAAGCCGCTCGAGATCACCGATATCCTAACGCTTTTGGTTCAGGCCGGGGAGCGTCTGAACGCGACGTTGGATTTCGAGGAGCTGATGCAGCGCATTGCGGAGACGGTGAAGATGATCATCGACTATGACATCTTCGCCATTCTTCTTCTCAATGAGAAGACGCAGGAGTTGCGCGTCCGCTTCAGTGTGGGTCATCCGGAAGATTCCGTGCGCAGCCTACATATCAAGGTGACAGAAGGAATAGTGGGGCGAGCCGTCGAAACGCGGCGGTCGGCTCTGGTGAATGACGTGCGGCAGGATGCCGCCTACATTCAATCCATCCCTGCCGTGCGCTCGGAGCTTGCGGTGCCTCTGATCTTTAAGAACCACGTGATCGGCGTGATGGATCTTGAGGCGCCGCATGCGGGCTTCTTCACCGAGCAGCACCAGAACCTGCTTGAGCTATTGGGTGGCCGCATCGCGGTGGCAATTGAAAATGCGCGCCTCTACCGGCGCAGCCTGCGCCAGGCGAGAACGCTGCAACTGCTGAACGAAATCAGCCGCGAGGTCAGCTCCGTGCTGGTGCTCAATGAGTTGTTGCGCAAGATCGCGGCGCTCACCAAGCGGCTGATCAATTATGACCGGTTCACCATTCTTCTGGCCGACGATTCTTCGCGCACGTTCAATGCGGTCATCACGCAGAAGCAAGACCAGAGCGTGCCGGATAAGGTCAGCGTTCGCTTCGGCCAGGGTCTCGTGGGCGCGGCGGCGTCTTCGCGCCGCGCCGTCATCGTCCCCGACGTGGCGAAGGACCCTCGAACGGCGTTTGTGGACCCGGAAATGAAGTCGGAGTTGACCGTGCCGTTGCTCTATAGAGACCGCGTGATTGGCGTGGCGGACATGGTCAGCGCACAGAAAGCGTATTTCAGCGAAGACCACGCGCGAATTTTTTCCACGCTCGCCCCGCAAATCTCTATTGCTATCGAGAATGCGCGGCTCTATGAGCGCGTGGTGCGCAGTGAGTCGCGGATGGAACGCGACCTCGAGCGGGCGCGGGAAATTCAGATGCATCTGATGCCCACGCCGAACCCCACTATCGCCGGACTCGATGTGAGCGTGCGATTCCGCCCGGCGCGCGAGCTAGGGGGTGATCTTTACGACTTCTTCAGCTATGGCAAGGACCGCCACGTGCTCGCCATCGGGGACGTCAGCGGCAAGGGAGCGCCCGCGGCCTTGTACGGCGCGCTCGCCATGGGCACTCTGCGGAGCCTTGCCCCGCAACGGCTTAGTCCCACGGAGATGTTGAAGAAGCTCAATGTGTTGCTGCTCGAGCGCAAGATTGAGGGGCATTTCATCACGCTGACGTATTGCGTCTGGGAGCCCAAATCCCGGCTTCTCCGGCTGGCCAACTCCGGCATGCCCCTGCCCGTCCTGGTGCGCGGGCGGCGCGTGCACGCGATCCGCGCCGAGGGCGTTCCACTAGGTCTGCTTGACCACGCCGAGCACGACGAGACATCGCTGACGATTGAGAAAGACGACGTGCTGGCTATGTTTTCGGACGGCTTGCTTGAAGCCACCGATTCCAAACGGGAAGAGTTCGGCAGCCGGCGCCTGGAAAACGTGCTGCGCGAGCATGCCCATCGCCAGCCGCCGGAGATCATTGAGAAAGTATTTGAACAGCTCGGACGCTTTGAGCAAGGCCGTCCGCCGCGTGATGACCAGACGCTGCTTGTGATCAAGGCTCGGTGAAGGGCAATGGCCGGGAATCGGGAGCGCAGACTGGCGTTTTTCTGCGGCCTTCCGGGTGGCCACGGCACAAATTGTGTGCTGTGGGTTTTTGCCCAGCAGAGAGCCCACGGCGCATACTGCGTGTTGTGGCTACCTCTTGGTTGATTCGATGGTGCAATTGTGTGAACCCATGCGCTCGCTCTCCAATCCACATCTTGATTATCGATCGGGACAGCTTTTTTGTGAGGAGGTTCAACTTGAATGGCTCGCCGCGCAGCATGGCACGCCGCTTTACGTCTATAGCCAAGCCGCTTTTCTCGAGAACTTCCAGAAATTCAAGCGGGGGCTCGCGGGCCTTCCCGCCGAGGTGTGCTACTCAGTCAAGGCCAATTCCAGCCTCTATCTTCTGAAACTTCTGGACCACGCCGGAGCAGGCTTTGACATCGTTTCGGGTGGCGAGTTGGCGCGCGTGCAGAGGATTGCGGCCGACCCGGCGAAGGTGGTGTTTTCAGGAGTGGGAAAGACCCGGCCTGAGATTGACGCGGCGTTGCACGCGGGGATCTTGATGTTCAACGTGGAGTCGGCGGGCGAGCTGGATTTGATTCGCAGCCGCGCGCGCGACCTGGGCCGTCGCGCTCCGGTTTCCATCCGCGTGAATCCGGATGTCGAGGCTGAGACGCATCCTTATATCTCAACCGGGCAGGCCGTCCATAAATTTGGTGTTCCCAAGGACGAAGCCCTCCGCCTCTACCGCCAAGTAGCCGAAGCGCCCGAGATTGAAATTCGCGGCATCGCCTGCCACATTGGCTCACAGATTCTTGATGTAGGACCTTTCCTCGCCGCGTTTGACGAGATCAGAAGCCTTGCAGACCTGTTGAGCTGCGGCGGCCAGCCCTTGAAGTATCTTGACATCGGCGGAGGCTTCGGCATCCGCTACGCGGACGAGCCGCCGCTCGATTTTGCCGCCTTGGTGGAGGGCTTGGCGTCCCGGATTCGTGGCACGCCCTACCGCCTGGTGGTCGAGCCAGGCCGCTCGATTGCGGCGAATGCAGGCTTGCTGCTCACGCGGGTGCTCTACGTGAAGCGCAACCCGGTTAAGAACTTTATCGTAGTCGATTCCGGCATGAATGACCTGCTCCGTCCAGCGCTCTACGGATCGTTCCATGACGTTGCTCCGGTGCGGCAAGCGCAGAACGAGAAGCACGTGGCGGACGTTGTCGGCCCCATTTGCGAGACCGGTGACTTCCTCGCCCGTGACCGAGAGCTTCCCGATGTTGCCCCCGGTGATCTGCTGGCCATATTGACGGCGGGGGCCTATGGATACTCGCTCTCCTCGAATTACAATACCCGGCCGCGCCCGGCGGAGGTACTGGTTGATGGGAACCGGTCACGAGTGGTCCATCCGCGCGAAAGCGTGGAGGCGATCCTGGCCACGGAATGTTTGTAGGGGCGCTGCTTGCTGCGCCCACCCGGTTTTGGGCGCAGCAAGCAG
>JBOGJX010000002.1:0-2144 GCA_050745285.1 Terriglobia bacterium | reverse complement strand
AGGTAGGAATCGGCGACGGGGATTTGCGAAAACGGAATATAATCTGTGGGATAAACCGTCGCGTCAAAGGGCGACTGCTTAACATCCCCGACCACGCCAACAATGGTGCGCCAGGGCTGGTGACTTTCCTCATCGCCGAACCGGATTCTCTTTCCGATCGGGTTTTCGTCAGGATAAATCAGGTGAGCCATGCTTTTGCTGATGACCGCCACGGGCTGACTGTTGGGGCCATCCTGCACGCCCAGAAGGCGGCCCTTGATGAGAGGCACGTGTAACGCGAGAAAGAACCCAGGCGTGGCGGATTGCCAGACCGCAAGCCGTAGCTCGCCCGGAGTTGTGGGAGGCTGACCCTCTGCGCGGTATTGCGTCTGGTTCCAACCCCCGGCCGCGGGCAGGCTGGTTACAGCCCCTGCCGACTCAACATCGGGCAAGCCCTTTAGTCTTTGAAGAACCCGCTGGTAAAACTCCTGAATCTGAATATTGCCCTTATACTTTGAAGCGGGCAGCGCAATAGAGAACGTCAGCACGTTTCTCCGATCGAATCCTTGATCCTGATTCGACAGGTGGCGAAAGCCTTCCACCATCAGCCCCGCGCCGACGAGCAACACGAGCGCGAGCGCGATTTCCACAACCACCAGCACTGACCGGAGGCGCTGGTGGGTAGAGGTGGATTCCCCGCCGCGTCCACCTTCTTTCAATGCCTCGTTAAGGTCAGGATGCGAAGCGCGCCGTGCCGGCACGAGTCCGGCAATAATCCCCGCGAGGAGAGCAACTGCGGACGTGAACGCCAGCACGGTCGAATCGACGCGCAGATGCGTAAGGCCCGCGACATGCTGCACAATGTACGGCGGGAGACTGTGTAGCACAAGATGAAGCCCCCAGCTTGCGAGCAGCGCTCCCGCGAGACCGCCTAGCGCCGCCAGTATCAATGTTTCCACCAGCAATTGCCGCGTGATGCGCCAGCGGCTCCCGCCCAGCGCCAAGCGCACCGCGATCTCCTTCTGACGTCCGGCGGCGCGTGCCAGTTGAAGGTTCATGACATTGGCGCACGCCAGCAGGAGAACGAAGGCCGCGGCGCCCATTAACAACGCAAGGAATTGCCGGGCGGCGCCCGTAAGATCCTGGACGAGGCCCACAACCTGAACGCCGTGACCGGCGTTTGTTTTTGGGTACTGCTGGCCGAGACGCTGCGCGATGCTTCCAAGGTCTGCCTGTGCTTGCTCGGCGGAAATTCCAGGCTTGAGGCGGCCAATGACCCGTAAATAATGACCTCCGCGGTCGGCCCCCGCCGCTCCCATAAGGTTGAGTGGTAACCAGGCCTCAGCCCCCAGGGGATAATCGAAGTCCTTGGACATAATGCCGATGACGGTGAACTTCTGGTTATTCAAGAGGACGGTCTTGCCCACAATACTGGGATCAGCGCCCAGATGCCGCTGCCAGAACCCGTAGCTGAAGACCACAACAGACTCCTGCTCCGGATGAAAATCCGTCGCCGTGATAAACCGGCCTAACTGCGGGGCCACGCCAAGCAAAGGGAAGAAATTGGCCGTCACTTGATAACCCTCAACCCGTTCGGCGAGCCCGCGCCCCGTCAGGTTTACGTTCCAGTCATGATCGGCCGCGAGTAGATCAAAGGTTGTGTTCTGCTTGCTCCAGTCGAGGAAGTTAGCCGGAGCGGCGCTCACGTGAAATTGGTTCTGTTTTGACGCCTCCTCCCATACCGTAACGATTCGGCTAAGATGCTTAAACACAAATGGATGAAGCAACTCGGCGTTGACCGCGCTGAAAATGACGGTGTTAGCACCAATGCCCAAAGCAAGCGTGATGATCGCCACCGCGGCGAAGCCGGGATTGTGGCGGAGTTGCCGTAAGCCATAGCGGAGGTCTTGCACCAGCGCTTCAATCAGGGCGACGCCCCGTTGGTCGCGGTACTTTTCTTTGGTTTGCGCCACCCCGCCGAACTCGCGCAGCGCCGTGTCATGGGCCTCTTCGGGAGACATTCCTTTGCGCATGTTCTCATCGGCCAGCATCTCGATGTGTAGGCGAAGTTCCTCGTCAAGCTCCCGCTCGGAGCGCGTCTTGCGAAGCAGGCCGAACAAACGCGACCAAAAGATTCGCAACCAAGTCATCTCAGTCTCCTTACA
>JBOGJX010000001.1:0-3529 GCA_050745285.1 Terriglobia bacterium | reverse complement strand
CCGAACTCGGCGCTGCGCAAGGTGGCGCGCGTGCGGCTGACAAACAGCATGGAAGTGACCACCTACATCCCTGGCGTCGGACACAATTTGCAGGAGCACTCGATTGTGCTGATTCGCGGCGGCCGCGTGAAGGATTTGCCGGGAGTGCGCTACCACGTGATCCGTGGAACATTGGATTCAGCGGGCGTGAATGATCGCCGTCAGGGCCGGTCGAAGTACGGCGCCAAAAGGCCAAAGGCAGAAAGCAAAAAGTAGAGAGGTCAAAGACGGTAGACAGAAGCGGCGCCGGAATAGGGTTTTGCCGCCTACTACCTACTGCTTACTGAGGTTTTGGATATGCCCCGAAAGGGAACGGTTGAGCGCCGGGAAACCACTGCGGACCCGGTGTACGGAAACCCGGTTGTACAAAAGATGGTGAATTGCCTGATGCATCAGGGCAAGAAATCGGTCGCGCAGAATATCGTTTACAGCGCGCTCGAGCAGATCCGCGAGCGCACGAACGACGACCCGATTAAGGTTTTCAAGAAGGCGTTGGACAATGTGAGGCCTGCCCTGGAAGTGAAGAGCCGCCGCGTTGGTGGCGCGAACTACCAGGTGCCGGTCGAGGTAAACCGGAATCGTCAAACCTCTCTCAGTCTCCGCTGGATCATCGGCTATGCGCGCGAGCGAGGCGAGAAGTCCATGGTTGAAAAGCTTTCCGCCGAGCTTCTTGATGCTGCAAACAACCGGGGTGGGGCCATCAAAAAGAGGGATGACACCCACCGCATGGCCGAAGCGAACAAGGCGTTCGCCCACTACCGCTGGTAAATCCCGGAAGGTCCGGGATGGCCTGAAATGTGACGGGATGTGGCTTTTCCCGAAGCCTCGATCCGTCCCGGCCGCGCATGCGGCCCTAACGTTAACACAGTTTGGAAAGTGTCCCGAAATGGATTCGCGCAGGGCGCGCGAGTTGGGTGATTTTTTGTTTTATGGCACGTACGATACCGCTTGAAAAAACCCGGAATATCGGCATCATGGCCCACATCGATGCCGGAAAGACCACCACCACGGAGCGGATCCTCTATTACACCGGGATCACGCACAAGATGGGCGAGGTGCACGAGGGCACCGCGGTGATGGACTGGATGGAGCAGGAGCAGGAGCGCGGGATTACGATTACTTCGGCCGCTACGACCTGTTTTTGGCGCGATATCCGCATCAACATCATTGATACTCCGGGCCACGTGGACTTTACGGCGGAAGTTGAGAGATCGCTCCGGGTGCTTGACGGAGCGATTGCTATTTTAGGCGCGGTCGAGGGCGTTGAGCCGCAGACGGAGGCCGTCTGGCGGCAAGCGGATAAGTACCGGGTTCCGCGCATTGTTTTCGTCAACAAGATGGATCGGGCCGGGGCGGATTTTACGGAGTGCGTCAACCAACTCCGGAGCAAGGTTCATGCGGTCCCCGTGGTCATCCACGCGCCTGTCGGCGCGGAAGACCGCTACCAGGGCTCGATTGATATCATTCGCCAGAAAGCGCTGATTTATAAAGATGAGACGCTTGGCGCCGGTTATGACGAGAAGGAAATTCCCGCAGCGGAGCAAGGAGCCGCCAAGCATTATCGCAACCAGATGATCGAGACGCTGGCCGAGTTTGATGACGCGATCCTCGAGAAGTTTGCGCACGGCGGCGAGGTTGCAGACGATGAGCTGCGGGCGAGCCTGCGCCGTTCGACGCTCAGCATGAAAGTGGTTCCGGTGATCAGCGGCTCGGCATTCAAGAATAAGGGTGTGCAGCCGCTGCTCGATGCGGTGGTGGATTACCTGCCTTCGCCTGCGGATATTCCTTCAGTTGAGGGAACGAACCCGGACAATGACGAGAAGCTGGTGCGCGAGACCAAGGACAGCGAGCCGTTCGCCGCGCTGGTCTTCAAGATTATGACGGACCCGTTTGTGGGGCAGTTGGCCTTTATCCGCGTTTACTCCGGCTCGATCAAGAGCGGGGAATCGGTTTACAGCCCGCGCCGAGGCAAGCGCGAGCGCATTTCGCGCCTGCTGAAGATGCACGCCAACAAGCGCGAAGAGATTGATGAGATTTGGGCGGGTGACATCGCGGCTGCGGTTGGGTTGAAGGCCGTTTCCACGGGCGACACGATCTGCGACGAGAAGGCGCCCATCGTCTTCGAGGCGATGGACTTCCCCGCGCCCGTCATCTCGGTGGCTATCGAGCCGAAGACCAAGGCGGACCAGGAGAAGATGGGCATGGCGCTCTCCCGCCTGACGCAGGAAGATCCGACATTCAAGGTTTCAACCGATCCGGATAGCGGCCAGACGATTATGGCCGGCATGGGTGAGCTTCACCTTGAGATTCTAGTGGACCGCATGTTGCGCGAGTTTAACGTGGGTGCGAGCGTGGGGCGGCCGCAGGTAGCCTACCGCGAAACAATTCGCGGGTCGGCGGAAGCCGAAAAAAAGTATATCAAACAGACGGGCGGCCGCGGCCAATACGGGCACGTGGTCATTACCATCGAGCCGCTCGGTCATCCCTCGGTTGAAGAAATTGAAGAGATCACCAAGAAGAAATCCACCAACAAGTTTGACCCCGATTTGAACTTCCTCTTTATCGACGAGATCGTCGGCGGCGTGGTGCCCAGGGAATTTATTCCGCCGGTCTACGTGGGGATGCGGGAAGCGATGGAGACGGGCGCGCTCGCTGGTTATGAGATGACGGGAATCCGCGTGGCCTTGATTGATGGGTCTTATCACGAGGTTGACTCCTCCGAAATGCCTTTCAAGATTGCCGGATCGATGGCCCTAAAAGACGCCGTGCGCAGAGCGCGCCCGTGCCTGCTCGAGCCGGTGATGAAGGTTGAAGTGGTGGTTCCGGAAGAGAATATGGGAGATGTGCTGGGCGATCTGAGCGGGCGGCGCGGCCGCATCGAAGGCATGGAAAAACGCGGCTCCACGCAGATTATCCGCTCCATGGTTCCACTTGCCGAGATGTTTGGTTATGCCACGGATTTACGCTCCCGAACCCAGGGCCGGGCGTCTTACACCATGCACTTCCTGCGCTACGAGCAGGTGCCCGCCAATATTGAGGCGGAGATTGTGGCTAAGGTGCAAGGCAAGCCCGTGGCGTCCTGACGAGTTTAGAAAGGGTCACGCAGAAGCACTTAAATTTACCGCAGTGAGGCGAATGAGCAATGGGCAAAGAAAAATTTGACCGGTCGAAGCCGCACATGAACATCGGGACAATCGGGCACATTGATCACGGGAAGACGACGTTGACGGCGGCGATCACGAAGGTGCTGGCGACCAAGGGGTGGGCTCACTACAAGCCCTTCGACCAGATCGACAAAGCGCCCGAGGAGCGCGAGCGCGGCATCACGATCGCGATCGCGCATGTCGAGTACCAGACGGACAAGCGCCACTACGCGCACGTCGACTGCCCCGGGCACGCCGACTACATCAAGAACATGCTCACCGGAGCCGCCCAGATGGACGGCGCGATCCTGGTGGTCTCGGCGCCCGATGGCCCCATGCCGCAGACG